>CAIXSK010000169.1 GCA_903922075.1 uncultured beta proteobacterium
CTTGAAGGAGGCGACCAGGCCGTGCGGCAGGTTCTTGATGAAGCCGACGGTATCGCTGACCAGCACGCGCGGCACGCTTTCCGGGTGCAGGGTGCGCACTGTGGTGTCGAGCGTCGCGAACAGCTTGTTGGCGACCAGCACCTCGCTGCCGGTCAGGGCGCGCATCAGCGTCGACTTGCCGGCATTGGTGTAGCCGACCAGGGCGACGCTGGACAGCCCCTGGCGTTCGTGGCGGCGGGCGCGCTGGGTCTGGCGCTCGGCGTCCATGGCGACGATTTCGAGTTGCAGTTCGGCGATCCGGTCGCGGATCTTGCGGCGGTCCAGTTCGGTGTGCGATTCGCCGGCCCCGCGGCCGCCGACGCCGCTGCGCTGCCGGCCCTGCGGCCCGGCCAGCTTGGCCGCTTCGCGCAGGCGCGGCGCCATGTAGCCGAGGCGGGCGATTTCCACCTGCGCCTTGGCGGCCCGCGAACGGGCGTTGTTGTGGAAAATTTCGAGGATGACCATGGTCCGGTCCATCACCGCGCAGCCGGTTTCCTTTTCGAGGTTGCGCGCCTGCGACGGCGAAATCTCGTGGTCGACCAGGATCGCGTCGATCTCGTACTCGGTGCCGTGATTCACGTAGTGCTCGATTTCCTGCCGCTTGCCGATGCCGAGATAACCGGTGGTATCGAAACCGGCCCGTTTCTGGATGAAGGTATCGACCACCTTGTAGCCCAGGGTCTTGGCCAGTTCGCGCAGTTCATTCAGCGATGCTTCGAATTCGATGTCGCTGACGCTGGGCAGCTGGACGGCCGCGACGACGGCGTAACTGGGCTTTTCTTCCACTTCTTTGCGCATTACGGGAGAACTTTTTTACGGACGAAAGACAGATAGTACCCGGCAAACCGATCCATGCCGGCTTCCAGCATCAACGCAAGGTATCTGGCATGCTGAAAATTCATGCCCGGAACTTTGTGTCACGCCGCTGTCAAACTCGGGCCCGAAGGCTGTACATTGCAGTCCGGTGCGGTTCTGGCCGCCCATGATCAGTCCCTAATGGAGACATGCATGTCGAAGTGGATCAACCTGCTTTTTTTGTCCTTTTTCACCGCCACCCTCGGTGAATTCTTCTTTTTTGCCTTTATCGATCCACAGACACTTTATCTCTTGGGGCAGCCGGTTGTCTGGCCGCCCTTGATGGTCTATTCCGTCGGCTTCTTCATGTTCTGGGCCTTGACGGCATTGACGGCCGTGCTGGTGACGCTGATGGCCAAGCCGGGCGAACAGGTCAACGAGGAAGTGGCGCTGAGTGCCGGGCACAGGCCACTGAAGCGCAGCTGAGGGTGGCCGCTATCCCTTGCCAGCCAGCCGGTTAGGGGCGGCTGGCGGTTTCGGGTAAAATTGCCGTTTTTTCCAGCGGCGATTCGCCGCATCCGGCCCCCTACCTGACCATGACCCAGACTACCTCCCTTTCCTACCGTGATGCCGGCGTCGATATCGATGCGGGTGATGCCCTTGTCGACCGGATCAAGCCGCTGGCCAAGAAGACGCTGCGCGACGGCGTGCTCGGCGGCATCGGCGGTTTCGGCGCGCTGTTCGAGGTGCCCAAGCGCTACAAGGAGCCGGTGCTGGTGTCCGGTACCGACGGTGTCGGCACCAAGCTGCGCCTGGCTTTCGAGCTGAATCGCCACGACACGGTCGGGCAGGATCTGGTCGCCATGAGCGTCAATGACATCCTGGTGCTCGGCGCCGAATCGCTGTTCTTCCTCGACTACTTCGCCTGCGGCAAGCTCGATGTCGATACCGCCGCCTCGGTCGTCGGCGGCATCGCCAAGGGCTGCGAACTGGCCGGCTGCGCGCTGATCGGCGGCGAAACCGCCGAGATGCCGGGCATGTACCCGGACGGCGAATACGACCTGGCCGGCTTCGCGGTCGGCGTTGTCGAAAAATCCAAGGCCATCGACGGCAAGGACATCGCCCCGGGCGACGTCGTGCTCGGCCTGGCTTCGTCCGGCGCGCATTCCAACGGTTATTCGCTGGTGCGCAAGATCATTGAGCGCTCCAATCCAGACATGAACGCCAAGTTCGACGGTGAGCGCACGCTGGCCGACGTCGTCATGGCGCCGACCCGCATCTACGTCAAGCAGGTGCTGGCGCTGCTCGAAAAGGTCACGGTCAAGGGCATGGCCCACATCACCGGTGGTGGCCTGCTCGAAAACGTGCCGCGCGTGCTGCCGGAAAACACCGTCGCCGAACTGCAGAAGGCCGCCTGGCCGCGTCCCAAGCTGTTCGACTGGATGCAGGCCGAAGGCAATGTCGCCGAAAACGAAATGCACCGCGTCTTCAACTGCGGCATTGGTCTGGTCGTCGTCGTCGCTGCGGCCGATGCCGAGGCGGCGATGGCCGAGCTGCAGGCGCAGGGCGAAACCGTTTATCGCATCGGCCAGATTCGCGCCCGCTCGGGTGACGAAGCACAGACTATTGTGGTCTAAATGGCTGCGCCAGGTCGCGGCAATTGCCGGCGGCCTGTTGTTGCTGAACGCCGCGCCGGTCGCCGGGGCGGCGGACAAGAGAATTTCGGCCAAGCCGGCCCAGGCCAAACCGGCCAAGAAGGCGGTGCCCCGTAGCGGGCGCCCGGCCAGGCCGGCACCGGCTTTCGGGCCGGCCGACCTGATCGACGATGATCTTCCCGGCCTGCACGGCCAGGCCAGTTTCTACGGCAGCGGTTTCCAGGGGCGGCGGACGGCGACCGGCGAGCGTTTCGACGTCCGCCAATTCACCGCCGCCAGCAATCATTTTCCCTTGGGTACCTTGCTTGCCGTGCGGCGCGTGGACCAGGACCTGTGCGTCATCGTCAAGGTCAACGACCGCATGCATGCCAAGCACCGCAAGCGCATCATCGATGTCTCGCGCGGCGCCGCGGAATATCTCGGCATGCTCCGCGCCGGTGTCGTCTTCGTCCGCGTCGCACCGGTCAGTGGCGGCGGGGCGAATGCCTGCGCGAGGGCTTTCGAGGCCGCTCCGGACGATGAATCCTACGGTCGGCCCGAAAAAATGCCCAAAATCGATTTCGGCAGCGACTGAATTTGTTTCGGCGCGTCCGGGCTGTTCGATACAATCCGGGCTATTACTGACTGCGTGGTCAGTCCAGTTGTCGGCCGAAAACCATGAAAAATAATACCCGCTACGGAATCATCGCTCTTGCCATCGCTGGTCTGGCCGGCCTGGGCTACATCGCCTACACCGCCAACCGCACCCCTGCCGCCGGGCCGCTTGCTCCGGCTGGCGCGCCGGCTAAGCCGGGGGGCGGCGCCCCGGCCAGTTTTCCGACCTCGGTCGAGGTCGCCCGGGTCAAGGCGAGCGATTTTTCCGATGACGTCTCGGCGGTCGGCACGCTGAAGTCGAACGAGTCGGTGGTGCTGCGTCCGGAAATCGCCGGGCGCATTGCCGCGATCGGCTTCAAGGA
>CAIXSK010000170.1 GCA_903922075.1 uncultured beta proteobacterium
CAGCCGATCGACGGCAAGGGCCCGATCAACGCCAAGCTGACCGACAAGATCGAAAAGGTCGCGCCGGGCGTTATTTGGCGTCAGTCCGTTTCCCAGCCGGTGCAAACCGGTCTGAAGTGTGTGGACTCCATGGTCCCGGTCGGTCGTGGCCAGCGCGAGCTGATCATTGGTGACCGTCAGACCGGCAAGACCGCCGTCGCTGTCGACGCCATCATCAACCAGAAGGGCAAGGGCCTGTTCTGCGTTTATGTCGCTATCGGCCAGAAGGCCTCCACCATCGCCAACGTCGTGCGCAAGCTCGAAGAGCATGGCGCAATGGAATACACCATCGTCGTCGCCGCTCCGGCTTCGGAATCCGCCGCTCTGCAGTACCTGGCTCCTTACGCCGGCTGCACGATGGGCGAATACTTCCGCGACACCGGTGAAGACGCGCTGATCATTTATGACGACTTGACCAAGCAAGCTTGGGGCTACCGTCAGGTTTCCCTGCTGCTGCGCCGTCCGCCGGGCCGTGAAGCCTACCCGGGCGACGTGTTCTATCTCCACTCCCGTCTGCTTGAGCGCGCCGCTCGCGTTTCCGCCGCCTGGGTCGAGAAGCTCAGCAATGGCGCGATCAAGGGCAAGACCGGTTCGCTGACCGCTCTGCCGGTTATCGAAACGCAAGCCGGTGACGTTTCCGCCTTCGTTCCGACCAACGTGATCTCGATTACTGACGGCCAGATCTTCCTGGAAACCGACCTCTTCAACGCCGGTATCCGTCCTGCGATCAACGCCGGTATTTCGGTGTCCCGCGTCGGTGGTGCTGCCCAGACCAAGCTGATCAAGAAGCTCGGCGGCGGTGTCCGTCTGGCTCTCGCCCAGTACCGCGAACTCGCAGCGTTTGCCCAGTTTGCTTCCGACCTCGACGAAGCGACCCGCAAGCAGCTGGAGCGTGGCCGTCTGGTCACCGAGCTGATGAAGCAGCCGCAGTACTCGCCGATGAGCATCTCCGAAATGGCCGTCACGCTGTACGCAGCAGACAAGGGCTACTTTGACGATGTCGAAGTCAAGCGTGCTCTGGAATGCGAAAAGGCCATGATCGGTTATCTGAAGACCAACTGTGCCGACCTCATGAAGACCATGGAGTCGACCGCTGATCTGAGCGCCGATTCCGAGAAGGCACTTGCTGCCGGCATCCAGGCTTTCAAGAGCAGCTGGGTCTGATCTAGGAGAACGCCATGCCTAGCGGCAAGGAAATTCGCAACAAGATCAAGAGCGTCGAAAACACGCGCAAGATCACCAAGGCCATGGAAATGGTGGCCGCATCCAAAATGCGTAAGGCGCAGGACCGGATGCGGGCTGCCCGTCCCTATGGCGAGAAGATCCGGCGCGTTGCGGGCAACCTGGCTCATGCTCTGACCGAGTACCGTCATCCCTTCCTGGTAACCCGCGAACAGGCCTCCGTTGGCCTGATCCTAGTGACCTCGGACAAGGGTCTTTGTGGCGGTCTGAACTCCAACCTTCTTCGCGTCGCAGTGACCAAGATGAAGGAGTTCGACGCTCAGGGCAAAAAGCTGCAGGCCACCTGCATCGGCAACAAGGGCTTCGGTTTCATGCAGCGCTCCGGCGCCAAGGTCGTCTCGCACGTGACCGGTTTGGGCGATACGCCCCATCTGGAAAAGTTGATCGGGCCGGTCAAGGTGCAACTCGACGCCTACATGAACGGCGAAATCGACGCGCTGTATATCGGCTACACCCGCTTCATCAACACGATGAAGCAGGAGCCGGTGTTCGAACAGCTGCTCCCGCTGTCCGGCGATACTGTCGGGTCGGCCAAGACCAAGTGGGACTACGTCTACGAGCCGGAAGCCAAGTCGGTCATCGACGATCTGCTGATCCGTTATGTCGAAGCTTTGATTTATCAGGCCGTTGCCGAAAACATGGCCTCCGAGCAGTCCGCCCGGATGGTTGCCATGAAGTCGGCCTCGGACAACGCCAAGACCGTTATCGGCGACTTGAAGCTGGTTTACAACAAGGCCCGTCAGGCTGCGATTACCAAGGAACTCTCGGAAATCGTCAGCGGCGCC
>CAIXSK010000171.1 GCA_903922075.1 uncultured beta proteobacterium
CACGCATGCGCTGGCTGACGGTCGGCCTTCTTGCAGCCATCGGCCTCCTCCAGTATCCGCTATGGGTGGGTAAGGGGGGCTGGCTGAAGGTCTGGGAGTACGACCGTCAATTGCAGCAGCAGAAGGATGTGACCCGAAAGCTGGAAATCAGGAATGCGGGCCTCGATGCCGAGGTCCGTGATCTGAAGCAAGGTTACGACGCCATCGAGGAGCGTGCTCGCTTTGAGTTGGGCATGGTCAGGCAGGACGAAATTTTCGTGCAGATCCCGGAAAAAGTTCCCGGAAAATAATTGGAGAATTCGCGCCAAGCAACGTAGTCATCGGCATTTGCCTCCGCTAGAATCGTTCTCAGCAGGCCCCCACGCAGAGCGCTCAAGGAGAACCACATGCTGCTCAAGGTTGGCGAGAAAGCCCCGACGTTTGCGTTGCCGGATGCCGATATGGAGACGGTCGATCTGGCGAAATTTCAAGGGAACAAACACATTGTGCTTTTCTTCTATCCGAAGGATGGCACGCCCTGTTGTACCAAGGAAGTCACGGATTTTTCCGATCACGAGGAGGAGTTTCTCCGCCACGGTTGCCTGCTGCTCGGCGTCAGCCGCGACGATTGCCTGAAACACGCGGAATTCCGCGACAAGGAAGGCATCGGCATCGAACTGCTGTCTGACACTGAAGGCATCGTTTGCAAGCAATATGGTGTCTGGCAGGCCAAGGAGGTGGACGGCCACAAGAAATTCGGCGTTGCTCGCTCCACCTTTGTCATCGATCGCACGGGCACCATCCGCCATGCGCTCTACAATGTAAATTACAAGGGCCACGCACTGGACGTGCTGCGCCTGATCAAGGAACTCAAGTCATGAACATGCAGGTTGCCAAGAACACCGTCATTACCCTCGATTACCACGTTACCGATCCGGACGGTGAGGTCGTCGACGAAGGCCGCGAGCCGCTGGTTTACCTGCATGGTGGTTACGACGACATTTTCCCGAAGATCGAGGAAGCGATGCAGGGCAAGACGATCGGCGAGTCGGTCCAGGTCAAGCTGCAGCCGGACGAGGCTTTCGGCGACTACGATGCCGAAATGGTCCAGATCGAGCCGCGCAAGGATTTCCCCAAGGAACTCCAGGTCGGCATGCAGTTCGAAGGGGGGCCGGAAGACGGTGGCGAGGATGATTTCATCATCTACCGGGTGACCGACATCGCCGACGACAAGGTCGTCCTCGACGGCAACCATCCGCTGGCCGGCATGGCTCTGGTGTTTACCTGCACGGTGACGGCGATCCGCCCGGCCAGCGAAGAAGAAGTCGAACATGGCCATGTCCACCATCCCGATGAGGATGGCGAAACCTGCCATTGATCGGCGCTGGTCGGTTCAGCCGGTTCTCGAATGCCCGCTACTTCGGCGGGCATTTTTCATGGCTTGCCGCTCGGCCACGGGTGGGTTTCGAAGCGGAATAGCTGCGGGGTGCCGGTGTCGATGATGCCTCGGGTCCAGCCCATGAAGGGATAGCCAAAGGTTTCGACGCGGGTGAAGTTGCTCAATGCCTGACCGCTTTCGTCGCGCAAGGGTTGGTCGATCCGGCTATGGTGGGTGTCGCCATGAACGGCGACGACCGCCCCCGGGAAACGAGCCGTCTCGTCGCGCAGTACGTTCAGGAATTCGCGATAACCGTCGTGTGCCAGGCCTTGGGCAAAATGCTTGAAGTCCGGGTTGGCCTGGAAAAGCAGGACGATACCCTTGAGTGATTCGCGCCGGGCCAGTGCGAAGTTTTCCTTGAGCCAGGTGATGACGAGCGGATTGCGCGCCCGATATTCGGCAGAGGATTCCCGCGTCAGCCCCCAGTTGTTGTTACCGCCGGGCAGGTTGAGGGCGACGAAGAGCACGGGGCCAACGCGAAAGCGGGCGTGTTCCGGGGAATTGCCTGGCTGGCGTTCGAGCTTCAGCTTTTTCTGGCCGAGCGAGTGATTGTCCGCCCAGAACAGGCTGCGCAGCTTGTCAAGGCGTTCCAGCGGGACGTAAGCGCCATTCGATAACCGGTCGCAGTCGGTCCATTCGTTGTCGCCGGGGACGAAGACGAAGGGAATCCGGCTGGTATCGAAGAGCGTTCGGCGATCCTCGAACAGCGCGTCGTCGCAGCGGGCCGACCCATGCTTGAAATCGCCGATGTGGGCGACGAACTCGGCCTGGCTGTCGGCGATGGCGTCGAGCATCTTCGGCAGTTCGCTTCGTTCGTAATCCGAATAGGGGGTGTCGCCGATCAGCGCGAAACGCCAAGTGTCCGCGCCGGCCAGCGTCGTCCAGAGGGCAAATGCTACGGTCAGGCCGATTTTTTTGCCAAAATTGAAATGGCCCCGCCGGCCAGCCTTCTCTGCCAAGGTCGCGGCATTCGGCCAGCGAAGCTTCACCGCAGCAGGCCCTTCAGCGCATAGAGCGCGTCGAGCGCTTCGCGCGGCGTCAGGCTGTCGGGGTCGATGGCGGCCAGTTGCTCGACGACCGGATGCAGTTCAAGTTCGGCCGGCTCCGGCGTATCTGCCGGGATGTCCTGTGCGAACAGGTCGGGCTGCAGAGGATCGACCGCGGCGCGTTGTTCGAACTCGCGCAGCTGCTTGCGCGCCGCCCGCACCACGGCGCCCGGAATGCCGGCCAGCGCGGCGACCTGAATCCCGTAGCTCTGGTTGGCCGGGCCTTCCTCGACGGCGTGCATGAAGACGATGCGGTCGTTGTGCTCGACGGCGCCGAGATGGACGTTGGCCAGTTCGCTGTATTCATGCGACAGCCGGGTCATCTCGAAGTAATGCGTGGCGAACAGCGTCAGGCTGCGGTTCTTCTCGATCAGGTGGCGGAGGATGGCGAAGGCCAGCGCCATGCCGTCGAAGGTCGAGGTGCCGCGGCCAATCTCGTCCATCAGCACCAGGCTGTTGGCGGTGGCGTGATGCAGGATGGCGGCGGCTTCGGTCATCTCGACCATGAAGGTCGAGCGCCCGGAAGCCAGGTCGTCGGAGGCGCCGATGCGGGTGAAGATGCGGTCGAGCGGGCCGAGCACGCAGCGGTCGGCCGGCACGTAGCTGCCGATGTGCGCGAGCAGGGCGATCAGCGCGACCTGGCGCATGTAGGTCGATTTGCCGCCCATGTTCGGGCCGGTGATCAGCAGCAGGCGCCGGTTGTCGGCCAGCAGGCAGTCGTTGGCGATGAAGGTCTCGGCGTTGTTGGTCAACTCGCCTTCAACCACCGGGTGGCGGCCGCCGGTGACGGTCAACTGCGTTTCGGCAGCGAATTCCGGCTTGCACCAGTTGCGCTTCAGCGCCGACTCGGCGAAGCCGGCCAGCAGGTCGAGCTGGGCGACGGCGCGGGCGATCGTTTGCAGGGTCGGGACGACCGGCAGCAGCGCGTCGAGGATGGCTTCGTAGAGCAGCTTCTCGCGGGCCAGCGAGCGTTCCTGGGCAGACAGCGCCTTGTCCTCGAAGGCCTTCAGTTCCGGCGTGATGTAGCGCTCGGCGTTCTTCAGCGTCTGGCGACGGCGGTAGTCGTCGGGAATCTTGTCGACATTGGCGTGCGTGACCTCGATGTAAAAGCCATGCACCTTGTTGTATTCGACCTTGAGGCTGGCGATGCCGCTGCGCTCGCGCTCGCGGGCTTCCATGTCGACCAGGAAGGCGCCGCAGTTGTCGTTCAGCGAGCGCAGTTCGTCGAGATCGGCATCGTAGCCCGGCGCGATGACGCCGCCGTCGCGCACCTGGGCGCCCGGTTCGGCGGCGATGGCACGGACCAGCAGTTCGAGCGCCGGGGTGGGCGTTTCGAGTTCGGTAAACAGCTGGCCGATTAACGGTGCCGGGCTGTCGGCCAGCGGCGCGCGCAGGCCTTCAAGCCGGGCCAGCGACTCGCGCAGGCTGGCCAGATCGCGCGGCCGGGCGTTGCGCAGCGCGATGCGGCCGGCGATGCGCTCAATGTCGGCGATGCCGCGCAGGGCTTTTCTCGCCTCGCCGGCCAGTCGACCGTAGTCTTCGAGCAGTGCCTCGACGGCGCCGTGACGGGCGGCCGGAATGTCGCGCTCGCGCAGCGGATGGTGCAGCGTGTGGCGCAGCAGGCGCGAGCCCATGCTGGTCACGCAGTTGTCGAGCAGCGAGAACAGCGTCGGCGACGGCTGGCCGCGCAGCGTTTCGGTCAGTTCCAGGTTGCGCCGGGTGGCGAGGTCAAGGCCGAGATAGGCGCCTTCGAGTTCGACGGTCAAGCCGCGCAGGTGCGGCAATTTGCCGGATTGCGTCGCCTGGGCGTACTGGAGCAGGGCGCCGGCCGCGGCAATCGCCGGCTTCAGCCCTTCGGCGCCGAAGCCGGCCAGCGAGGCAACTTCGAACTGGTCGCAGAGCAACCGGCGGGCAGAGTCGAACTCGAAATACCAGTCGGGCTGGCGGGTGCGGGCGACCTCGCTGCCGAAATTCGGCGTCCAGCTTTCCGGGTAGAGGATTTCGGCCGGGCGGATGCGCTCCAGCGTCGCCGGAATTTGCTCGGCCGGCACTTCGAGCAGCACGAATTCGCCACTGGCCAGGTTCAGCCGGGCGATGCCGGCAGTGTTTCTGTTCGTGGTCACCGCGAGCAGCCAGACATCGCGCTTGTCGTCGATCAGCGCCGCGTCGGTCAGCGTGCCCGGCGTCACGATGCGCGCCACAGCCCGCTCGACCGGCCCCTTGCTGGTCGCCGGATCTCCGATCTGCTCGCAGATCACCGCCGATTCGCCGAGCTTGACCAGACGGGCGAGGTAGGGCTCCAGCGAATGGAAGGGAATACCGCACATCCTGATCGGCACGCCGGCCGACTGGCCGCGCGTGGTCAGCGTGATATCGAGCAGCCGCGCCGCCTTTTCGGCATCGTCGTGGAACAGCTCGTAGAAATCGCCCATCCGGTAGAAGAGCAGCGTGTTCGGATGGTTAGCCTTGAGCGCCATGTACTGGCGCATCATCGGCGTGTGCTTGGACAGGTCGGGTGCGGCGGGTGCGTTCATTGATGGGCTATTGTCTGATTTCGCGGGTATTTTCGGGCCGACCGTAGCATTCGCCGGTGCTGCGGAACGGATTGATGTCGAGACCGCCGCGCCGCGTATAGCGGGCGTAGACGGCCAGCGTTTCGGGCCGGCAGCGCTGGCGAATGTCCGTGAAAATGCGCTCGACGCACTGTTCGTGGAATTCGTTGTGGTTGCGGAAGGAGACGATGTAGCGCAGCAGGCCGGCGCGGTCGATCGGTGCCCCGCGGTAGCGGATGACAACCATCGCCCAGTCCGGCTGACCGGTGACCAGGCAGTTCGACTTGAGCAGGTGGGAATGCAGCGTTTCCTCGACGGCTTCACCGGGCCGGCAGGACAGCAGTTCCGGTGCCGGCTGGTAGCGGTCGCAGGCGATGTCGAGGTCGTCGAGCAGGACGCCGTCCGGCGTGCCGATTGACGCCTGCGGCCGCTGCGACAGCGATTCGAGGGCGACGGTGACGGGGCTGCCGGCGGCGGCCGAGAGATCGCGGGTCATCGCGGCGCTGACCGCTTCCAGGCTGTCAAAGGCCGTCTGGTTGAAGGAGTTCAGGTAGAGCTTGAAGGACTTCGATTCGATCAGGTTCGGGCTGGTCGCCGGTACCCGGAAGGTACCGACGGCGACCACCGGCTTGCCCTTCCCATTCAGCCACGACAACTCGTAGGCGTTCCACAGGTCCTCGCCGACGAAGGGCAGCGCCGCGTCGGCGATGCCGAGTTCGCTGCGCTTCAACTGGCGCGGGATCGGGTAGAGCAGTTCCGGCGCATAGTGGCTCTGGTATTCCGTCGCCTTGCCGAGCGGCGAGGCGTGGCTGGGATCGGCGGCGTGGTGGGTGGTCGAAGTCATGGCGGTGGATTTTACCTGCAAGGCCGGTGTTGGCAGGCAATACGATGCGTCAGGCGACGTTCAGTTCAATCAGGTGCGGGCCACCGGCGGCCAGCGCAGCGCGCAGCGTACGTCTGAACGCTTCGTTCGCATCGGCCTTGGCATAGGAGATGCCAAAAGTCCGGGCCGCGTGCTCGAAATCGACGTTTTGCGGCGTCCGCCAGCCGGTGTTGAATTCGGGCAGGTCGCGCTGGGGCAGGTGGTCGAAAATCCCGCCGCCGCCGTTGTTGACCGTCACGATGACCAGATCGCGGCCCTGGGCGAGGGCCAGGCCGCCGATGTCGTGCTGGCAGGTCAGGTCGCCGATCAGGGCGACGGTGCGCCGGTGACTGGCGGCGATGCCGGCGGCTGTCGAAATGTTGCCGTCGATGCCGCTGGCGCCGCGGTTGGCATGGATATGCAGCGTCTTGGTCGCGCTGCCCGAATCGGCATCCAACTGGCGTATGGCCAGCGAATTGCCGACGAACAGGGCGGCGTCGTCCGGCAGTTCGTCGACCAACACCGGGATGTGGCCGGCTTCGGCAGGTGCATCGGCTGCGAGCGCGGCGCAGGCCGCCAGCCAGCTTGCGGGCGCCGGTACCGGGGCGGCATCGAGCAGGGCTTGGCAAACGGCCGCCGGTTCGGCGCGCAGCAGATGCGTCAGGCGGTGTGCCGGATCGCTCCAGCGCGGCCAGGGATCGGCCAGCGCCTGCGTATCACCGACGCCGGCGATGAAGTTCTGCAGCTTGCGGGTCACCGGATAGCCGCCGAAACGGATGATCCAATCCGGCCGGCAGCGCTCGGCGAGCCGCGCATCGTTCAGCCAGTGGTTGTAGCGAACGCCGATATGAGTCCGGTCGTGCGGCCCGAAACGCAGCCCGGACAGCGGTTCGGCCAGGATGGGGCAGCGCAGCCGGGCAGCCAGCGCGACCAGGGCGTCGCTCTGGCCCGGGCGGGCCGGCATTTCGCCGCAGACGATGAGACCGGGGCGGCCGGAAATGCGCCGGGCCAAGTCGCTGATGGTGGCGGTATCCGCTTGCATGACGGGCGGTGCCGCGGGAATCGAATCCGGAATGGGCGCCAAAAGCGTCGGGCCCGTCGGCAGCAGCGGCTCGCGAAACGGCTGGTTGAGATGGACCGGCCCGGGGTGAGGCCAGGTCGCCTGCTCGCAGGCCTGGGCGGCCAGTCGATGCAGGTAGCCCGGATCGAATTCCGCTTGCGGTGCGCCCAGCGCATGGCTGGCACGGACCTGCGAACCGAACAGCCCCAACTGGTTGATGGTCTGGTTGGCGCCGCAGTTCTGCAACTCTGGCGGACGGTCGGCCGAAATCAGGATCAATGGCACGCCGGCCAGGCTGGCCTCGATGACCGCCGGCAGCCAGTTGGCTGGTGCAGTGCCCGAGGTGGCAAGGAGGATAACGGGGCGCCGCGTCGCCTTGGCGATGCCCAGCCCGAAAAATGCCGCGCAGCGCTCGTCGACAGCGACCTGGCAACGCAGGCGGGGCTGGCGCAGCATGGCCAGGGCCAGCGGCGTCGAGCGCGACCCCGGTGAAATGACGGCATCGCTGACGCCGGCCGCGACGAAACCGGCGATCATGGCCTGCGACCAGAGAAAGTTGAGCGTGCCGGTATCGTTCATCGACGGGATTCTGCCTGAAAGGTGGAAATTGTAGTCGCAGTGCGCTTTCGGAACCATTGAGGCGTGCTATTATTCGCGCCTTCGTCGCTGCCCGCCTGGGCAGATCGACGTGGAGTGGTAGTTCAGTTGGTTAGAATACCGGCCTGTCACGCCGGGGGTCGCGGGTTCGAGTCCCGTCCACTCCGCCAGCATTCCAGAAAAGCCCGAGGCGCAAGCGCTTCGGGCTTTTTCTTTGTAGTTTGCGCCTAGGGTATCACCGAGTTCACTGTGTCATACCTTGGCTCTAAGCTATGACCAAATAATACAAAGAAAACTGGATACCCGGTCATGGTAGGAAGTAGCGGCAAAGAGGGGGACGAGAGCCTCTGCAATCTGGAATATCTGCTGGTCAACCTGGGGCGCAATCAGGCGACGGCCAATCGTTTGATCCGGCTGTTTCTGGAGAATTCGCCCGCCCTCTGTCAGCGACTGATGGAGGCGGTTGAGCGGGGTGACCGCGTTGCCGTCAAGGACGCGCTGCACGATATTCGCAGCAGTTGTGTCCTGTTCTCAGGCCATTGTTGCGTCGATCTGGCCAAAAAATTCGAAGTCGCCCTGCGCGACGATCAGCGCTCCGCCAACGGCGGCCATGCCGAGTGGCGTGCCATGGCAACGTCTCTCTGCGCGTGCGTCCAGCGCATGGCGGACGAGCTCGGTACGCACATCGATTCACAAGACCAGTAAGCCGAGCGCCTACGGGGCGCCAGCCCGCGAATTTCCAGTCCCCGGACGTAAGACCCGGAAACCGGCGTTGTCGCTGCGTTAGCAGACTACGCCGGTCTGCAGGGCAAACCTGGTCAATCCGGTTACGTCGCGGACGCCGATTCTTTCCATCAGCCTGCCGCGATGGAATTCGACCGTTTTCGGGCTGATCCCGAGGTCGCGGGCAATTTCCTTGGTGGTTCGGCCGGAGGCGACCAGGCGCAGGATTTCTGTTTGCCTTGGCGTCAGCAATGTTCCGTTGGCGTTGCTGCCTAGACCCGGGCGCAAAGGCATTTCCTGGATTTTTGGAGAAAGGAAACTTTGGCCGGAAAGTACCGTTTCGAGCGCCAGTTGTAGTTCGCCGAGAACAAAGTCTTTCAGCAGGTAACCATTGACGCCGGCATCCAGCGCCTGCTCGATGATATCCGGGCGATCGATGCTGGAGAGGACCAGTATCCGGGTGTCGGGGTCCGAACGGCGGATGGTTCTTGCCACTTCGATGCCTGAGGGGCCAGGCATCGCGATGTCGAGCAAAACGACGTCGGGCTGAAGGCGGCGGATGGCCTCAATGGCTTCGTGACCATCGGCGCACTCAGCCTCGATCCGGTAGCCCGGCAAGGTTTCGACAAGGGCGCGAATACCGGCGCGGATCAGTAGCTGGTCGTCGGCGAGAACTATACGTACCGTTTTCATATTGGCGCTAGGATAAGCTAGGAATGATACGGACGACATAGTCATTTGGGTTGATGACGGAATTTGATTGGCGGCGCCGCGCCACGGGGGCTGGCTCCCTTAGCGCAGCCGCTCTTTTATGGCCCGCTGGGCTTCGCGCTTTGTATCCTTGTCCAGTGCGTCGGCACGCTTGTCGTATTGTTTCTTGCCCTTGGCCAGGCCGATGTCGAGCTTGATCCGGCCGCGCACGAAGTGCAGGTCGAGCGGCACCAGCGCATAGCCGGCGCGTTCGACCTTGCCGATCAGCTTGCCGATTTCGCGGGCGTGCAGCAGCAGCTTGCGGGTGCGCGTCGGATCGTGGGAATTGTGGGTCGAGGCTTGGGCCAGCGGTGAGATGTGCATGCCGATCAGGAACAGTTCGCCACCCTTGATGATGACGTAGGATTCCTTGATGTTCATCCGCCCGGCGCGGATGGCTTTGACCTCCCAGCCTTCGAGGACGATGCCGGCCTCGTACTTTTCTTCGACGAAGTAGTCGTGAAAGGCTTTTTTGTTGACGGTGATGCTCATGCTGCCGGGTGATCCATTAAAATCGCCAATTCTACAGGATACAGGAATGCCGCTGCTGCATGGCCCAGGTTGAAAAGACAGTATTGATCGAGCAGTCCGCCGAGCGCATGTTCGAGCTGGTGGATCGCTGCGAGGATTACCCGGCCTTCCTGCCGTGGTGCAGCCATACCGATGTCAAGTTTCGCGACGCGGCGAAGACGGTCGGGACGCTGCACATCAACTACCACTCGGTGAAATCGTCGTTTACCACCGAGAACGCCAAGGAATTCCCACACTCGATGCATATCCGTCTGGTTGATGGGCCATTCCGCCGCCTCGAAGGTGCCTGGCACTTCAAGGCCTTGGCCGAGAATGCCTGCAAGATCGAGTTCCAGTTGCACTACGAGTTTTCCAGCAAATTGTTCGAAAAGGTCATCGGTCCGGTGTTCAGCCATATCGCGAACACCTTCGTCGATGCCTTCGTACGCCGTGCCGCGCAGGTTTATGGAGCCACCCATGGCTGAAATGATCAATATTGAAGTTTGTTACGCAATGGCTGACAAGCAGGAGCTGGTCAAGGTCGGCTTGGCCGAAGGCGCAACGCTGCAACAGGCGCTGGAGGCCTCCGGTCTGCTCACCAAGTATCCGGAAATCGACTTGAAGAAAAACAAGTTCGGCATCTGGAACAAGCTGTCCAAAGCGGATTCTGTCCTGCGCGACAAGGATCGCGTCGAAATCTACCGGGCGTTGATTGCCGATCCCAAGGAAGTCCGCAAGCAGCGGGCAGCTGAGGGCAAGGTCATGAAAAAAGGCGCCGGGGATGCCGACGCCTCTGCTGAAGCTTAATTCCGGATTCAGCCTATTTGCAGGATTCAGCCATCGCCCGCCGGGCGCGGTCCAGTTCCTGTTCGCGCTGGGCGTTATCCATCAGCTTGCGTTGCCCCTGGTCGTCGTAGGAGCTGACCGGTTGGTTGGCTTCCAGTGCGGTAACTAGGTTCCGGGCGCGCTCGCAGTTCACGCGCTTGTCGGCTTCGGCGGTCTGTTCCTTGGCCAGCTTGTCGGCTTTTTCCTTGGCTTCCTGCTGGCGTTTCTTGAACTCGAAATCCTTTTCCGCAACCGTTTTCGGCGCGTCGGCCGCCTTGGGGTCTTCGGCCGGTTTTTCCGAGACGACCGACGGCTGCTTCCCGCCGATGGAGCGGCGTCCCTTGACGGTAGGTGGTGGCGGAATATCGGAAACCACTGTCTGGCCGTTGCTGTCCTTCCATTGATAGGTTTCGGCAAGGGCCGGGCCGAATGCTACGGTCGGCCCCAAAAAAAGGGCAAAAACGAGAGCGGATCTGGTGGTCATCTGGGTTTCCTCGGGTTTTCTGTATAATACGATTTTGTGACCTTGGATTAAAGGCCATGCGACTGCTGCAAAAAGCCCTAACCTTCGACGACGTCCTGCTCGTCCCCGCACATTCTCAAGTTCTCCCGCGCGATGTCAGTCTGGCCACCCGGCTGACCCGCAATATCACCCTGAACCTGCCGCTGCTGTCCGCCGCCATGGATACCGTGACGGAAGGCCGCCTCGCGATTGCGCTGGCCCAGGAAGGCGGGATCGGCATCATTCACAAGAACCTGACGGCCAAGGCGCAAGCTGCCGAAGTGGCCAAGGTCAAGCGTTTCGAGTCCGGCATCCTGAAGGATCCGATCACCGTTGCGCCGACCATGACGGTTCGCGATGTCATTGAAATCACCCGCCAGTACCGCATCTCGGGCTTGCCGGTGATCGACAAGGCTGGCCGGGTGGTCGGTATCGTCACCAATCGCGACCTGCGTTTTGAAACCAACCTCGATCAGCCGGTCAAGGCCATCATGACGCCGCGCAAGCGTCTGGTCACGGTCAAGGAAGGCGCCAGCGTCGAGGATGCCAAGGAACTGATCCGCAAGCACCGCCTGGAGCGCGTACTGGTCATCGACGACGACTGGCACATGCGTGGTCTGATCACCGTCAAGGACATCCTGAAGTCTACCGAACATCCGTTGGCCAACAAGGACATCTCCGGTCGCCTGCGTGCCGGTGCGGCGGTCGGCGTCGGTGCCGGTACCGAGGAACGCGTCGAGCTGCTGGCCGAGGCCGGCGTCGACGTGGTCGTCGTCGATACCGCGCACGGTCACTCGCAAGGCGTCCTCGACCGCGTCAAGTGGGTCAAGAAGAACTTCCCGCAGATCGAAGTGATCGGCGGCAACATCGCCACGGCCGATGCGGCGCGGGCGCTGGTTGACATGGGTGCCGACGGCGTCAAGGTCGGCATCGGCCCCGGTTCCATCTGCACGACGCGGATCGTCGCCGGTGTCGGCGTGCCGCAGATCACTGCCATCCAGAATGTTTCCGAGTCGCTGAAGGGCACCGGCGTGCCGATGATTGCCGACGGCGGCATCCGCTATTCCGGCGACATCGCCAAGGCGATCGCGGCCGGCGCCGATACGGTCATGCTCGGCGGCCTGTTCGCTGGCACCGAGGAAGCACCGGGCGAGGTCGAACTGTTCCAGGGCCGTTCCTACAAGTCCTATCGCGGCATGGGTTCGCTCGGTGCGATGCAGGCCGGTTCCTCGGATCGCTACTTCCAGGAAGCCACCGCCAACGTCGACAAGTTCGTGCCGGAAGGCATCGAAGGCCG
>CAIXSK010000172.1 GCA_903922075.1 uncultured beta proteobacterium
GCGCTTGGCGGCGATCTCGAAGGTGGTGCGGGTGCGCGTCGAGTTCTCGAAGAACAGGTTGAAGACGCTCTTGCCGCGCAGCAGCGGCACTTTCTTGACGTCGCGCGCCGAGACTTCCATGAAGGATTCGGCGGTGTCGAGTATCTGGGTCAGGATGCGCTGCGGCAGGCCTTCGATCGACAGCAGATGGCTCAGTTCGCCGTCCTTGTTCAACTGCGGGTTATGCATTTTCTTCCAGCCTCCAGGCGAGTTGACCGTCGTCGTTGCGGGCCAGCACCAGGTTCTGGCCGTCGGCCAGGGCGACATCCCAGACGCCGTAGGTGGCGCCGATCGGCAGCTCGCGGCCACCGCGGTCGGCCAGCACGGCCAGCGCGACCGAGGCCGGACGGCCGTAGTCGAACAGCTCGTTGATCGCGGCGCGGGTCGTGCGGCCGGTGTAGAGCACGTCATCGACCAGGATGATGTGGCGACCTTCGACGTCGAACGGAATGACCGTCGGCCGGCACTGCGGGTGCAGGCCCTTCTCGGCAAAGTCGTCGCGGTAGAAGGAGACGTCGATCAGGCCGATTTCTTCAGTCAGGCCGAGCAGTTCCTTGAGGCGTTCGGCGATCCAGGCGCCGCCGCTGAAAATGCCGACCAGCGCGGGATGGTTGGCGAGTTGCGGACGGATCAGGTCGGCCAGCTGGCGACACTGGGCCTCGGCATCAGGCAGTGGGTTGGGCAGGAGTGACATGGTGCGGGCTTTCGAACCAGGTTTGGAGAATGAGTTGGGCCGCGACGGCATCGAGCAGCGGCTTGGCGGATTTGCTGTTGCGGCCGGTTTCGCGCAGGCGGGCCTCGGCATCGAGCGAGGTCAGGCGCTCATCGGCGAAGGAAACTGGCAGATCAAAGCGCTTTTTCAGACGTTCGGCGAACTTGGTCGCCAGACGGGTCATTTCGTGCGGCGTGCCATCGGCATGGGTGGGCAGACCGACGACCAGTTGTTCCGGCTGCCATTCGGCGACCAGCTTGCCGATGGCGGCAAAGCGGTCGTCGTTCGATTCGGCATGGATGACGGTCAACGGGTGGGCGCTGCCGAGCAGGGTTTCGCCGGTGGCGACGCCAATGCGCTTTTCGCCGAAATCGAAGGCGAGGACGGTACCCACGCTCAGGCGTGTCCGGCCACGTCGGAAAGTTGCGTGAAGCTGATGCCGAGCTTCTGCATCGCCGCCGGCAGGCGCTCCTCTGGCGGCAGATCGAACAGGATGCTGGCCTTGGCCGGCACGGTCAGCCAGGAATTCTGGGCCAGTTCGTCTTCGAGCTGGCCGGCATCCCAGCCGGCGTAGCCGAGGCTGACGATGATTTCGGCCGGGTCGCCGGCACTGCCGACCGAGGCCAGGATATCGCGCGAACTGGTCAGGCCGATATCGGCATTGACGGCCAGCGTCGATTGCCAGTGGCCAATCGGGCGATGCAGCACGAAACCGCGATCAAGCTGCACCGGACCGCCGAAGTAAACCGGCAGATCGGCCAGCTTGTCGGCGTCGAGCTTGATGTCGATTTTTTCGAACAAGGCGGCCAGATTCATGTCGATCGGCCGATTGACGATAATGCCCAGCGCCCCGTTCTCGTTGTGTTCGCAGATATAAACGAGGGCGTTGGAAAAATACGGGTCTTCCAGCGTCGGCATGGCGATCAGGAAGTTATCGGTCAGATTGACGTTGTCCATGACTGGAATTTTAATCGCCGGGGAGGTACAAACCAACCATGAACCAAGAAAAAGCCCTGGTCTGGTTTCGCCGCGACCTGCGCGACCATGATCATGCCGCGCTGGCTGCGGCCCTTGCCGAGGCACGGCAGGTGTATTGCGCCTTCGTCTTCGACAGTGAAATTCTCGAGGCGTTGCCGGCCAGACACGACCGCCGCGTCCATTTCATCCACGCCTCGCTGCGCGAGCTCGATGCCGCCCTGCGCGCCCGGGGCGGTGGACTGATCGTCCGCCACGGCTGGGCGACCGAGGAGATTCCCGCGCTGGCGCGAGAACTCGGGGTTACCGCCGTGTTTGCCAACCGCGACTACGAGCTGGCGGCCAAGACCCGCGATGCGCTGGTGGCCGAGCAACTGCAGGCCGCCGGCATCGCTTTCCACAGCAGCAAGGACCAGGCGATTTTCGATGGCGACGAGGTGCTGACCCAAGCCGGCAAGCCGTTCTCGGTATTCACGCCCTACAAGAATGCCTGGCTGAAGCGCCTGACTGCCGCCGACTGTGCGGCCTGGCCGACCACCGGCCAGTTAGCCGATGCCGGGCTCGGCGGTGTCCCTGAGTTGGCGCAGATCGGCTTTGCCGAAACCAAACTCGCCGAACTCGGCATCCAGCCCGGCATGTCGGGCGCCCGGGCGCTGTGGGACGATTTCACGGGCGGGCGGATCGAGCATTACGCCAGCCGGCGGGACTTCCCAGCCATCAAGGGCGTCTCCTACCTGTCGGTCCATCTGCGCTTCGGCACCATCTCGATTCGCGAACTGGTCCGCCACGCGCTGGCCGTCAAGGCGGATGCCTGGCTCAGCGAGCTGATCTGGCGCGATTTCTACTTCATGATTCTCGACCACTTTCCGCACGTGGTCGGCCACGCCTTCAAGCCGGAATACGAGGCGATCCGCTGGGCCGACCGGCCGGAAGCCTTCGCCGCCTGGTGCGCCGGGCGCACCGGCTACCCGCTGGTCGATGCGGCGATGCGCCAGCTGAATCACTGCGGCTGGATGCACAACCGCCTGCGCATGGTCGTCGCCTCCTTTTTGACCAAGGATCTCGGCATCGACTGGCGGCTCGGCGAACGCTACTTCGCCGAGCAACTGAACGATTTCGACCTTTCGGCCAATAACGGCGGCTGGCAGTGGGCGGCCTCGACCGGCTGCGATGCCCAGCCCTACTTCCGCATCTTCAACCCGGTCACCCAGTCGGAGAGATTCGATCCCGAGGGCAAGTTCATCCGCCGCTACGTGCCGGAACTGGCCGCCGTGCCGACCAAAAAGATCCACGCGCCGTGGCAGATGGGGCGGATCGAACAGGAAAATCTCGGCATCGTGATCGGCCGCGACTACCCGGCGCCAATCGTCGATCACGCCAGCGCCCGCGAGGAAACGCTGGCCCGCTATGGAATTTTGAAATTGGGCAAAAAAACGGGCTGACCGTAGCATTGGCTACGGTCAGCCTTCTTACGGCATGCGCCTGCAGTAAGCGGCAACCAGCCCGAGCAGCTCGGCTTCGTCATAGGGCTTGCCGAGGTAGTGGTTGGCACCGATTTCCAGCGCGTAGTTGCGGTGCTTGTCGGCCGTCCGCGAGGTGATCATGATGATCGGCAAATTGCGCAGGCGTTCGTCGCCACGCACGTTGCGGACGAAGTCGAAGCCGTCCATGCGCGGCATCTCGATGTCGGACAGGATGACGTCCGGAATGACGTCGATCAGTTGCTCCAGCCCATCGACGCCGTCCTTGGCCAGCACGACCTGATAGCCTTCGCGCATCAGCAGGCGGCTGGTGATCTTGCGTACGGTCAACGAATCGTCGACGACCATCACCGTCGGCATCGCCGAGACTTCCGTGGCCACCGCCACGGGGAGCGTCGGAATAGCCGCCTGGACGCTGATCACCGGCGTCCGGCTGGCCAGCGCCACCGGATTCAGGATCAGCACGACGCGACCGTCGCCGAGTACGGTGGCGCCGGCAATACCGACCACCCGCGCCAGTTGAGCGCCGATGTTCTTGACCACGACTTCCTGGTTGCCGTTGAGTTCGTCGACCAGCACGGCGACGCGCTGCGAACCCGAGCGCAGCAGCAGCACCCAGTACTGGCGATGCAGTTCGGGCAGCGCCTGGGCATCGCCGAGCAGATGCGGCAGGAAATGGAAGGGGTAGCGATTGCCCTGCCAGAGCACTTCGCCCTGTTCGCGAATGGCGGAAAGGCCCTTTTCCTTCATTTCCATGACCTGTTCGATCATCGTCGAGGGCACGGCGTAATGCTGGTTACCAACGCGGACCAGCAACGTCTGCGTGACGGCCAGGGTCAGCGGCAGGTAGAGCCGGAAGGTTGTTCCCTGGCCGGCCTGCGACAAAATTTCGATGCGCCCGCCGAGTTCACCGACCTCCGTCTTGACGACGTCCATGCCGATGCCGCGGCCGGCCAGTTGGGTCAGTTCGACGGCGGTCGAGAAGCCCGGCTGGAAAATGAAGTCGTACAACGTCGCGTCATCGACCGTCTGGCCCGCCTGGATCAGGCCCATGGCCTCGGCCCGGGCACGGATGCGCTCGGCGTCCAGTCCCTTGCCGTCGTCGGTCATCGACAAGATGATTTCATTACCTTCCTGGGCCAGCTTGATGACGATTTCACCGACTTCCGGCTTGCCGGCCGCCAGACGCTGTTCGCGACTCTCGATCCCGTGCGCCACGGCGTTACGCAGCATGTGCTCGATCGGTGCCAGCATCTTGTCGAGTACGGAGCGGTCGATATCGACCTGGCCACCGACGATGTCGAGCGTCGCCCGCTTGCCGGTCTCCTTGGTCGTCTGGCGGACGATACGGTAAAGGCGTTCGGTCTGGCTGGCGAAGGGCAGCATGCGCACACCCATCAGTTCCTGCTGCAGGCTGCGGTTCAGGCGCGACTGCGCAAGAATCGCCGCGTTGGCGTCGTCGAGGTTCTTCAGCAGGTTTTGCTGGACCGTCGCCACGTCGTTGACCGATTCGGCCATGAAGCGGGTCAGCTCCTGGAAGCGCGTGAAGCGGTCCAGTTCGAGCGGGTCGAAATCGCTCTCGCCTTCCGGCGTATGGGCGACACGGGCCTGGATCTGCGTTTCGGCCTGGATTTCGATGTCGCGCAACTGGCGGCGCAGACGAATGACGTTTTCCGTCAGTTCGAGCAGCGAGCCCTTCAGGCTGCGCATTTCGCCTTCGATCCGGGTCCGGGCGATGGACAACTCGCCGGCCTCATTGACCAGACGATCGATCAGGTCGGCACGAACCCGCAAAGTGGCCCGCTGACCGGCCGCCTCGCCTTCGCCTTCGGGCTCGGGCGCTAGCGGCTGGGCCGCGACCGGCGCTGGCGCAACGGCGGCCGCCGGTTCGGTTTCATCGGCCGGCATCGCCGGAAGTTCGGGCGCGGCGGGCTCCTGCGGTCCGGCCCGCAGGCGTTCAACCGACTGCACCAGGGTATCGCAACCGGCTTCGATTTCGTCGATGACGGCCGGCGATGCCTGCCCCCCGTGGCGCATGACCTCCTCGACCCGTGCCTCGAGCTGGTGGGTGACTTCACCCAGGTTCATCGCCCCGGCCATCCGCGCGCTGCCCTTGAAGGTGTGCAGCAGGCGGGCAATCGCATGCGGCGCGGCACCACCGGCCGGGTCCGCCCGCCAGCCGCGCACTTGCGTGGTCAGATCGCGGGTCAGGTCGACCGCCTCTTCCAGGAAGATGGGCAGCAACTGCTCGTCGAATTCATCGGTCAGCTGGGGTAGTGCCGGAGCCGGGGCGGGCGCCGCCGCGACGGGTGGCACTTCCACTTCCGACACAGCGCCCGGCGCGCTGCCATGCAGCGGAATGATCTCGGCACTGGTCGGCGCAACGGCCTCCTCGACCACGGGCGCCGGGTGAAAAACGTCATCCAGCGCGGCGATCAATTGCGGCTGATCGTCCGGGGCCTGTTGCCGGGCCAACGCGTCGAACATGCCTTCGAGCGTGATGATGCTCTGGCGGACCGTCTCCAGGCCCTCGATGCTTTCGGGATGAGCCGAACCATCGCGGCGCAACAAGGCGTGCTCGAGGGCGATGGCCAGCCGGTTGATCGGCATCAGGCCGACCGTCGCGGCAATACCGCCCAGGGTATGGGCCGCCCGCGTCATCTCGAAGGTCGTCGCCGCAAATGGGTTGGCATCGAGGACGACATAGCTGGCCAGCAGCGTCTGCAGGTGGCCGCGAGCCTCTTCGCGGAAAATGTCGTAAAGGGTCGGCGATACTGTTTCGGTCAGCGGCGTATCAGCCGCAAAAGCCTCGTTTTCCGAAGGCGAGCCTGGCATCTCAGGCTCGGCGACTTCGGCCAGCTCGATGACCTCCGACTGAGGAGACTCGACAGCTGCCTCCTCGACCACCGCAAGCTCCGGCGCCGGTTCGCCAAGCGACCAAGCCTCGACCTCCGGTTCCTCGACAATCTCCGCCTCTGCAATGGCACCCTCGTCCAGGGTCAGCCCGACTTCGGGCAGCGTCAGTTCAATGACGGCGAATTCACTGGGCGCAGCGGGCTCTTCAGCTTCGTCATCGGCGGCGAGCAGTTCAAACGACTCAAACTCCACCACCGGAACATCGCCCGCGCTGACGAGCGGCTCTTCCGTTACAGCCGGCATTTCGACCGGAGCGACCGGCGCTTCAAGCGGCGTTGCTGCGGGCGTTTCCACACCGCGCAACTGGGCGGCCAGCGCCACCAAGGCGCGCGGATCGGGTGCCGAGCCCTGGCCGGATTCGAGGTAACGTACCCAGTCCGAGAACAGTGAATGCTCGCCTTCGATCAACTGCATCAACTCCGGCGTCGCCCACTGATCCTGGCGCAGCCAGAGATTCAAGGTCTGTTCGAGCTCCCACGCCGCTTCGCCGAGATCGGTCAGGCCGACCATGCGGCCGCTGCCTTTCAAGGTATGCGTCGAACGCCGGATGACGGTCAGCGCTTCAACGTTATGCGGATCGCTGGTCAGGATCGCCTTCTGGTCGCCCATCGTGGCGAGGACTTCATTGGCCTCTTCGAGGAAAATCGACAACAGTTCGGCATCGATGACTTCATGGGTCGATTCGGCCAGTTCCAGCGTCGCCGCCGTCGGCTGCAGGACCTCCGGCTGCTGCGGCTTGAGCGCCGCCAGTGCGGCATCGACCTCGGCGCTGGCGAGATCGCCGGTTTTCAGCGCCTCAAGCGCCGCCTTGGCGCTTTCGCCCAGTTCGTGGTTGGCGACCAGATCGGCATCCTGCTGGATGGCCTGCAGATTCTGCTTGAGCTCCTGGTGCAGCCGTTCGTCCTCGGGCGCCTCCTTCAGCGCCTCGACGAGAGCATGGGTGTCACGTGCCTGCTGGGCGAGTTCCGTCTCGACACTGGCGACCGCGGCCGGCTCCGGGAAGGCATCGTCTGCCTCGATTTCTTCCGAACCACCTTGCATTCGGGCGACAAAGGACTCGAAATCCGATTCGCCACTGGGCAGCGCATCGACGAAGAAGCCAAGCAGCGACAACTGCTGGGCAATGTTCTCGAAATCCTCCGGCCCCGGCGTGGCACCGGGCTGGGCAAAAGCACGAATCTGTTCGCCACAGGCCTTGATGCTGGCCGCCGCCCCCATGTGTCCAAGCATGGCCAGCGCACCGCCAATCTGCTTGAGCGGGCCGTCGAGCGGCGCCAGGTCGTGGGCCTGCGAGGAATCCCGGAAAAAGGCATCGAGCGATTGCTCGATCTGCGCCAGGTTGTTCTGGATTTCTCGGGCGACCTGGCTGATCAGCAGCTTTTCCTGCGCCCGGCGGGTCATTTCGTCGAGCAGCGGAAGCGCTTCGTCAGCCGCCGGCCGACCGGCAATACAGGCGTAAAGGCGGGCAACCATCAGGTCGACCTGCTGCGCAAAATCGGTCCCCAGACGCTTGAAGCCTTCCTGAGCATTCTGCAGCAGCAGAATCGCGGTCGCCACTTCCATGGCCACCGCATCGGAATAGCGCGAGGCATCATCCGTCAGCCAGTTGGCGATCGCCCCCAATCCCTGGCCCAGGCGCTTGAGATCGGTCTGGGCCAACTCCTCGGTCAGCCCGGCAGCCGTCCGGGCCTGCTCGGCGAAACCGGGCAGA
>CAIXSK010000173.1 GCA_903922075.1 uncultured beta proteobacterium
ACGCTTGAACCGAAGAAGTGATTCGTGGATAATCCGCCCTCCGATTGCCCCGGTGGCGGAATCGGTAGACGCAGCGGATTCAAAATCCGCCGCCGAAAGGTGTGCCGGTTCGAGTCCGGCCCGGGGCACCAGAAATAACCAGTAACGACAAATCGGCTTTCCCTGCGGAAAGCCGTTTTTGTTTCTTCCACGGATTCCTGCCATGTCGTTGGCTGTTGACGACTTCGACTTTCCCCTGCCGCCCGAACTGATCGCCCAGCACCCTGCCGCCGAACGGCGCGGCAGCCGTCTGCTGCACGTCTGCGGTCGCCAACTGGTCGACCGTCGGTTCGCCGATCTGCCCGGCCTGCTCAAGGCCGGCGACCTGCTGGTCTTCAACGACACCCGGGTGATCAAGGCACGGTTTTTCGGTTGCAAGGAAACCGGCGGCCAGGTCGAGATCATGCTCGAACGCATCGTCGACGCCACCCACGCGATCTGTCAGATCCGCGCCAGCAAGGCGCCGAAGCCGGGCTGCCTGCTCAAGCTGGCCGACGCCTTTACGGTCCGGATGAGCGGCCGGGCCGGCACCGACGGCGATTTCTTCGCGCTGGAACTGGTCGAGCCGGGCGACTTCTGGGAACTGGCCGAAGCCTACGGCAAGTTGCCGCTGCCGCCCTACATCGAACACCCGGCTGAAGGCGCCGACGAAACGCGCTACCAGACCGTCTATGCCCGCCAGCCGGGCGCCGTCGCCGCGCCGACGGCCGGCCTGCATTTCGACGAGGCGATGCTGGCCACCTTGCAGGCGCAGGGCGTCAATACCGCCTTTCTGACCCTGCATGTCGGCGCCGGCACCTATCGGCCGATGCGCGTCGAGAAGATCGCCGACCACCGGATGCACAGCGAGCGCTTCGAGATTTCGCCGGCCACCGCCGTGGCCATCGCCGCCACCCGTGCCGCCGGCGGCCGGGTCATCGCGGTCGGCACGACCAGCCTGCGCGCCCTCGAATCGGCCGGCAAGCCGGACGGTACGGTACAGGTCGGTGGCGGTGAAACCGACATCTTCATCACGCCCGGCTACCGCTTCAAGGTCGTCGACCGGCTGATCACCAATTTCCACCTGCCCAAATCGACGCTGCTGATGCTCGTCTCGGCCTTTGCCGGCTACGACGAAATCCGCGCCGCCTATGCGCATGCGGTGGCGGAGCGCTACCGCTTCTTCAGCTACGGCGATGCGATGTTGCTCGAACCGCACCAAGAGCGGACCGCCGGCCACTGACAATTCTGCTGTCATTCATGAACTCAGCCTCATACGTTTGATCTAGGTCAAACGAACTAGCTCGTCTGGCAAATACCATAGGAATGAGAAATCCACGGCGCGGCCGTTGTTTTTGCCATTTCGTGGATTCGGAACTCCGATGATCTCCCGTCCCACGGGAATTTCTGCGCAGGCCACCGAACGACAGCGAGCATGGACAAAGAGCAGGAACTTCTGACAGCCAGCCGGCTGGCCTTTGAGCTGACCAAACTGGGCCGCCTGAGCGGCAACCTCGACGCCTTGCTGGCCCGGTTGTACGCCCTGCTGGCTTCGCTGCCCGACATCCAGGTGCAGCCCCGCAGCACCATCCTGCTTTATTCGCCCCGCCATGTGCTGATCCCGGTCGCCCAGTTCGGGCTGTCATCCGGCTGGCTCCACCGCGTACACGAGCCGCAGGCGGCGCCCGCCACCCGGCCACGGCATGACCGTGCCTTCGTCTGCACGCCGGCTGCCCACCGGCCGCCGCTGAGCATCGAGCTGATCGCGGCGGATGCCCCCTGTTTCTTTCTGCCGCTGCACGACGAGGACCAGCCGATCGGCCAGCTGCTGATGCAGATCGAGCCGGACTGGCAGCCGACGCCGATCGAGATCGAGTTCATGACCGACCTGTCGGATACGCTGTCAATGCTGGTCGCGCGCAACCTGGTCAATCAGACCCTGCGCGTGCGCGAGGTCGAGCTCGAAGACGCGCGGACGGACGCCATCCGCCGCCTGGGTGCCGCCTCGGAATACCGCGACAACGAGACCGGCATGCACGTGATGCGGATGACCCATTTTGCGACTTCGATCGCCAAGGCGCTTGGCTTGCCGGAAGAGCAGCGCGAAATCCTGGCGATCTGCGCGCCGATGCACGACGTCGGCAAAATCGGCATTTCGGATGCGATCCTGCTCAAGCCGGGACAACTGACCGTCGAAGAGTACGAGATCATGAAATCCCACACGGAGATCGGCTGCCGCCTGCTGGCCGGCGAGGACGCGCTGATTTCCGCGGCCCGGGAGATCGCCTCCAGCCACCACGAACGCTGGGACGGCGCCGGCTACCCGCAGGGCCTGGCCGGCGAGGCGATCCCCATCCTCGCCCGCATCTGCTCGATTGCCGATGTCTTCGACGCCCTGACCTCAAGCCGGCCCTACAAGCAGCCCTGGGATTTCGACGAGGCCGTCACCTATGTTCGCGGCCAGTCCGGCAGCTATTTCGACCCGGCCGTGGTCGAGGCTTTCGACAAGGCGCTACCGGAGATCGCCCGTATCCGCGAGCTCTACCGGGACGACATCATCAACCCGAACGAGATCGCCAAGCTACCGCCGCCGGCCGCCTGCGACGACGTATGGATCGCCTGGGACCCGTCGCTCAGCGTCGGCATCGACACCATCGACGAACACCATCGCTACCTGTTCGACCTGACCAACGAGCTGTTCGACGCCGTCGTCAAACAGCGCGACATCCGCGCCGCGGCGCGGGTATTCAAGGCGCTCAACCTCTACGCCCAGGTCCATTTCCGGGCTGAGGAACGGATGATGGAGCACTATGCCTATCGCGGCCTGTTCGGCCAGCGCCACCGGCATCGCGGCTTCGAGACGCGGCTGCGGGATTTCTACGAGGAACTGCACGAAAACCCGCTGACCGCCGCCTTCGAGGCGCTCTTCTACCTGCACGACTGGCTGATCCACCACATCCGGGTCGAGGACGCCCAGCTCCGTGAACTGGTCGCCCCGGCCTGATCCGGCCTAGCGGGCCACCGCCCGCGCCTGCAGCGGCTTCTGCTTGGGCAACTCGACGCTGATCAGCAGCTTGGCGCCACCGGCCACGTTGCCACTGCCTTCCAGACGATTGCCACCGGCCGGGCTCAGGGCGATTTCGCTCTTGGCCGTGCCGGCCAGCACGGTCAGCTTGCCCTTGGCGCCGGCGGTGTCGATCGCCGCGCCGTGGTTGGTCACATGGACGACGACCTTGCCATCCTTGGCGACCACCTCGAACTGGGCCAACCCGGCCTCGGCGATGACGCCGCCGAACTGCGGCTGGCCGTGCTCGGCATGGGCGTAAGCGGCCGCCATCGGCAGATTCAGGGCGAGCAGGGCAAATGCTACGGTCAGGGGGTTTTTTTGCTTCATTTTCAAATTCCTTTCACGAGAACAAGAAATCACAGTGCTTCGTCGCCGGCCTCGGCCAGCAGACGTTCGGCGGCGGGGCGGCCAAACAGCCAGAACAGCGCCGGGGTGACAAAGGTGTCGAGCAGCGTCGAGCTGATCAGGCCGGAAAAGATCACCACGGCGACCGGATGCAGGATCTCGGTGCCCGGCTGTTCGGCCTCGAAGAGCAGCGGTGCCAGCGCGAAGGCGGCGACCAGCGCGGTCATCAGCACCGGCGTCAGACGCTCCAGCGAGCCGCGAACGATCATCGGCACGCCGAAGGCCTCGCCTTCGAGGCGCATCAGGTTCAGGTAGTGGCTGATCTTCAGGATGCCGTTGCGCGTCGCGATGCCGGCCAGCGTGATGAAGCCGATCAGCGCCGCGACCGATAGCGGCTGGCCGGACAGCCACAGGCCGAGCACGCTGCCGACCAGGGCCAGCGGCACGTTGGCCATGATCAACCCGGCCAGCAGCGCCGAACGGTAGCGGCTGTAGAGGACCATGAAGATCAGCGCCACCGAGCCCAGCGCCAGCCATGCAATCAGCCGCGCCGCCTCTTCCTGCGCCTGGAACTGGCCGCCCAGCGTGATGAAGTAACCCTCGGGCAGTGGGAAGTCGGCGACCGCCGCGCGCAGGTCGGCGACCACCGCGGACAGCGCCCGCTCCTGTGCGTTGGCCGAGATGACGATGCGCCGGCGGCCGTCGTCGCGGGTGATCTGGTTCGGGCCGTCGGCGTCCTCGATGCTGGCCAGCAGCGACAGCGGCACGCGACCGCCCGGCGTCTCGACCAGCAGGTTCTTCAGGCCTTCCAGCGAACGGGCGCTTTCCGGCAGGCGGACGACGAGATCGAAGCGGCGGTTGCCCTCGACGATCTGCGTCACCTTCTCGCCGTCGACCAGCGTCTGCAGCGTGCGTGTCAGTTGCGCCGTCGAGATGCCGTAGCGGGCGGCGGCGTCGAAATCGACACGGACCTTGATCTGCGGCGCCAGCACCTGCTTTTCGATGTCCA
>CAIXSK010000174.1 GCA_903922075.1 uncultured beta proteobacterium
CGCTTGACCAGGGTGTTGAACACGGTACCGATTTCGCACTGGCCGGCGTTGGCCACTTCGTGGTGGTGAACTTCGACCGGGCAGCCGATGGCTTCCAGGGTCAGCACCATGGCGGAACGGATGTCGTGCAGGCTGTCGACCGGGGGAACCGGGAAGTAGCCGCCCTTGACGCCCGGACGGTGGCCGGTGTTGCCGTTGCCTTCGTTGCGCTCGCCGGAGTTCCAGGCCGCTTCGGCGGAATGGATCTTCAGGTTGCAACCGGACATGTCGACATTCCACTCGACGCCGTCGAAGATGAAAAATTCGGGTTCCGGACCGAAGTAGGCGGTGTCGCCCAGGCCGGAGGACTTCAGGTAGGCTTCAGCACGCTTGGCGATGGAGCGCGGGTCACGGTCGTAGCCGCGGCCGTCGGTCGGATCGACGACGTCGCAGGACAGGACGACGGTGGTTTCGTCGAAGAAGGGATCAACGTAGGCGGTGGAGGGGTCCGGCATCAGCAGCATGTCGGAGGCCTGAATGCCCTTCCAGCCGGCGATGGAGGAACCGTCGAAAGCGTGACCGTTTTCAAACTTGTCTTCGTCGAAGGCGGAGACCGGCACGGTGACGTGCTGTTCCTTGCCACGGGTATCGGTGAAACGGAAGTCGACGAACTTAGCGTCGTTTTCCTTGACCATCTTCATCACGTCTTGCGGGGTTGCCATAAGCGTCAGTCTCCTAAGAAAACAAGGTGCCGGCTGATCCGGCGACAATCAAAAAATCAACTCGGGAGATTTAGCAGAAAGCATGCCAAACGCTCTGGAGCAATCTTTCTATTTTGCCACAAGGAGATGCCGGGTTTAAGCAAAGAATTCACGCACCTTGGTTGTGCATTCAAGCAAATTCGCGCACTAATCTGGTGCAACAAGGCAGTTCAATGAGATACGACGGACGTTGGCATGCGCCTTGATGCGATCGGCCAACGCGGCCTCGGCCCGTTCCAGCGCCTCGCCGTTCTCGAAGAAGTCGTGCTTCAGGAAGATCTCGATTTCGATCTGCCCGTTCAGGTAATGCAACACCACTTTTTCCGGCGCCGGCAGGCCAGCGAACAAGGGCTGCAATTCGGCCAGCAATGCATCCCGGCCCGGCAGGCGCGTCGCGAAGGTAGCCGGGTCCATATCGTCCTCGGGATCGATATGGACGAGCACATCAAGCACTTCCGGATGTTCGCGTAGTACCCTGGCCCGCGCCGACTCGGCGATGCGATGCCCTTCGGAAACGCTGATCCTGGAATCAACCTGAACATGGGCGTCGACCAGCGCCTGATGCGCCATCCGCCGGGTGCGCAGTTGATGCAGGCCACGTACGCCCGGTGTTTTGAACAGGGTCTGGCGAATCGCCTCGACCCGGGCTTCGTCGAGTCCGGTATCGATCAGCTCCTTGATCGCCCCCCAAGCCAGAACGCCCCCCATGCGCAGGATCATGAAACCCATCAGCGCAGCGGCCAGCAGGTCGAGGAAAGACCAGCCCATCAGTGCCCCGCCTATACCGACCACGACGACCAGCGCCGATGCGGCATCGGCCCGCGTATGCAACGCGTTGCCGATGAGCAATTGGGAACGCAGGCGCTCGGCAACGCGGATCAGGTAGCGATACAGGGCCTCCTTGGACACTACCGTGGCGATCGCGACCCACAGAGCCGAGAGCTCGACGACCGGCAGCTTCTCAATGTGCTGCAGACGCATCCCGGATTCCCACAGGATGCCGCCGCCGATGAACATCAGCGAGGTGCCGAGGACCAGCGTGGCCGCCGTTTCAACGCGGGCATGGCCATAGGGATGCGCCTGGTCGGCGGGATGTGCGCTCTGCCGGGTGGCGTAGATGACCAGAAAGTCCGACAGCAGGTCGGAGAACGAATGCAGGCCATGCGCGATCAAAGACTGGGAGTGAGCAAGCCAGCCGACAATAAGCTGGGCGACCGTCATCACCAGATTTACCGCGACGCTGACCCAGGTCGCTTTTTGCGCCTCGATTGCCCGGTCGGCGGACGATGTCGCGATGTGGAGAAGCTCTTGGCCCATGGACTCTGTCCTATACTGTGAGCCTACGATTCTAGCAGTTGGAAATTATGGGAAAGTTAACCGACATACTCAGCCTTGCCCGGACTCGAAGCGAGGCTCTCGGCCGCCCCTACCAGGGCGAACTGACGCCGCAGGAAGCCTGCGAACTGTTGCAACTGGCCCCCGGCGCCAAGATCGTCGATGTCCGCACGCGAGCGGAATGGGACTGGGTCGGCCGCGTTCCCGACGCGGTCGAGATCGAATGGAACCAGTACCCGGGCGGCGTGCGCAATCAGAACTTCCTGGCCGAACTGAAGCGCCAGGTCGATCCGGAAGCGCTGGTCATGTTCCTCTGCCGCAGCGGCGCACGCTCGGTGGCGGCGGCAACGGCGGCGACCGAAGCGGGTTACGGCAACTGCCACAACATCCTCGAAGGTTTCGAGGGCGACAAGGACGCCAACGGCCACCGCAACACCGTCGGCGGCTGGCGCAAGGCCGGCCTGCCGTGGATTCAGGGATAATCCTACGGTCCGCCCCAAAAAAAGCCATTTTTCAGAGAACAGCAGCATGCAGACAGCGACCATTTCCTTCGACCCGTTCAACGCCTTGTCCGACGAGGCCTGCCACGAGCGCATCCGCGCCGCCCGCGCCAAGCTGGGCAAGAAGGCCGTCATCCTTTGCCACCACTACCAGCGCGCCGACGTCTATCAGTACGCCGACCTGACCGGCGATTCGCTCAAGCTGTCGCGCCTGGCCTCGCAGACCGATTCCGAATTCGTCATTTTCTGCGGCGTGCATTTCATGGCCGAAGTCGCCGACATCATGACGGCGCCGAACCAGAAGGCCATCCTGCCCGACCTCGCCGCGGGCTGCTCGATGGCCGACATGGCCAACCTGGCCAAGGTCGAGCGCTGCTGGCGCGAACTGAACGCGGTGCTCGACGCCGAGGTGGAAGTGACGCCTGTCACCTACATCAACTCGGCCGCCGACCTGAAGGCCTTCTGCGGCGAACATGGCGGCATCGTGTGCACCTCGTCGAACGCCGGCACGATCGCCAAGTGGGCCTTCGAGCGTCGCCCCAAAGTGCTCTTCTTCCCCGACCAGCATCTCGGCCGGTGGACCGGCCACAACATGGGTTTCGCCATGGACGAGATGGTCGTCTGGGACCCCGACCTCGAACTCGGCGGCCTGACGCCGGAACAGATCAGGAAAGCGCGCATCCTGCTCTGGAAGGGCCACTGCTCGGTACACCAGATGTTCCAGAAGCCGCAGATCGACGCCTTCCGCGCCAAATACCCGGAGGGCAAGGTGATCGCCCATCCCGAATGCAATTTCGATGTCTGCGCAGCCGCCGATTACGTCGGCTCGACCGAGCACATCGTCAGGACCATCAAGGAAGCGCCGGAAGGCACGCGCTGGCTGGTCGGCACCGAACTGAACCTGGTCGACCGCCTGGCCAAGGAAGTGCTGCCGCAGAACAAGATCGTCCAGTTCATGGCAACGACCATCTGCATGTGCTCGACGATGCAGCGCATCGACCCGCAGCACCTGGCCTGGACACTGGAAAACCTGGCCGAAGGCAAGGTGGTCAACCAGATCAAGGTCCCCGAGCACGAGGCCAAGCTGGCCAAACTGGCGCTCGACCGCATGCTGGCCATTTCCTGAGCCAGCCATGGGCAAGCCCGCGCTGCACATCACCACCTTCAACATCCACAAGGGTTTCTCGCAGTTCAACCGGCGGATGATGGTGCATGAGTTGCGCGCGCGCCTGCGCCACCTGAACCCGGACATCGTCTTTCTGCAGGAGGTCCAGGGCCTGCATCTCGGCCACGCCGAGAACCACGACGACTGGCCGGATTCACCGCAGCACGAGTTCCTGGCCGAGGACGTCTGGGCAGCCTCGGCCTATGGCCGCAACATGATCTATGACCATGGTCACCACGGCAATGCGATCCTCTCGCGCTTTCCCATCCTGCACAGCCACAACCAGGATGTGACGCACCTCCAATTCGAGAAGCGCGGCCTGCTGCATTGCCGGATCGAACTACCCGAAGGACCAGCCGCCCACTGTGTCTGCGTGCACCTCTCGCTATTCGGCTATTCACGCCGACGGCAAATGAGCGCACTGGCAGATTACCTCGACCGCATGGCCGAACCGGAAGCGCCGCTGATCATCGCCGGCGATTTCAACGACTGGAGCAACCGGGCCGGCGAACACCTGACGCGACGTCTCAAGTTGCATGAAGTGTTCAGCGGTTCCAACGGCGTTCCGGCGCGCAGCTTTCCGGCTGCCATGCCAATGTTCCGCCTAGACCGCATCTACGTCCGCGGCTTCGACATCAAGCGCACCGAAGTCCACCATGGCCTGCCGTGGTCGAATATTTCCGACCACGCTGCGCTGTCGGCCCATCTGACCCGGCATGACCGCTGAGTTCCTGCCAGGCAACCGGCTGACGCTGCTCAATTCGGGCAAAGAATATTTTCCGGCCCTGCTCGCCGCCATCGAAGCGGCCACCACCGAGATCTACCTCGAAAGTTACATCTTTGCCGACGACGAGATCGGTCACGAGATCGCCGGCGCGCTCGGCCGGGCCGCCCGGCGCGGCGTGCAGGTGAATGCTACGGTCGATGGCTGGGGAGCCCGCAATTTCAGTACCGACTTCCTGCCCATGCTGACCGAGGCCGGCGTACGCGCGATGTTCTACCGCCCGGAAATCGGCCGCTTCCATTTCAAGCGCCACCGCCTGCGCCGCCTGCATCGCAAGCTGGTCGTCATCGACGCCCGGATCGCCTTCGTCGGCGGCATCAACATCATCAGCGACGACAATGCGCCGCCCGAGTTGCGCCCGCACTACGACTACGCCGTGCGCATCGAAGGCCCGGCACTGCGGCCGATCCATCACGCCGTGCGGCGGATGTGGGAAACCGTGTCCTGGGCCAACTTCAAGCGGCGCTTCCGGCTCGCTCCAAGCACTCCGCCGTACTGCGAGCCGGCCGGCCGGCAGACCGCCGCCTTCCTGATCCGCGACAACATCCGCCACCGCAACGACATCCTGCACGCCTATCTCGACGCCATCGACGGCGCCACCGACGAAATCCTGATCGCCAACGCCTACTTCCTGCCCGGCGTCCGCTTCGGCCGGGCGCTGTACGCCGCCGCCAAGCGCGGCGTCCGGATCACCGTCCTGCTCCAGGGCAAGACCGACCATCATTTAATGCGCTACGCGACCCAGACCCTCTACGCCACCGCCCTCGCAGCGGGCATTCGCATCTTCGAATACGAGAAAAGTTTCATGCACGCCAAGGTCGCCGTCATCGACGGCGAATGGGCCACCGTCGGCTCATCGAACATCGACCCCTTCAGCCTGCTGCTTGCCAAGGAAGCCAACATCGTGGTTCGCGACCGCACTTTCGGCAACGAACTGAGAAGCAGCCTGAAACTCGCCATCCGCGACGGCGCCCACGAATTGCTACCGGCTGATCTCTCCAGACTGCCGCTGCATTCACGCCTGCTGAGGTGGCTGGCCTACGGCCTGGTTCGCGCCATGGTCGGCATCGCCGGCTACGGCCAGCGCCACTGGCAAGCGCCGGAGACTACGCCGGAATAACGATAGCTGGCCGGCAAGGGATTGCCGCGAAGGCCCAGTTCGCCTTCGCCCAGGTCCAGACTTCGCCGACCTCGGCATTTTCCAGCTCGGCCGGCGCAGGCTGGCCAAGAAAACGGAGCGCCCGAACCAGTTCGGCGGCTGCCTGAGCGGTATGCAACGGTTCCGCCCGCGTCTGCTTCGAGAGTTTTTCACCCGCGGCATTCGCTGCCACCGGCAGATGTGCATAGTCGGGCGTGGCATAACCCAGGCAGCGTTGCAGCCGGATCTGGCGCGGCGTCGAAGCCAGCAGGTCGGCACCGCGGACAATGCTGGAAATTCCCTGAAACTCGTCGTCGACCGTAACCGCCAACTGGTAGGCAAACAATCCATCTGCCCGCAATAGCACGAAGTCGCCGACATCGTATTCGAGGCGTTGCGCCACCCGCCCCTGCAGACGGTCCTCGAAGGCGATCTCCTCGTCGTCGACCCGCAGTCGCCAGGCCCGTACCGCCCGCCCCGCCGGCAAGCCGCCGCGGCAGGTGCCGGGATAGGCCAACCCGCCATCGATGGCGGCATGCGTCGCCGAGTCTGTCACTTCCTTGCGCGAGCAGGCGCAAGCGTAGGCCATCCCGTCCCGCTTCAGCCGGTCGAGCGCCGCGGCATAGGCGTCGAGACGGGTACTCTGGAACAATACGCTGCCATCCCATTCGAAGCCGAACGCTTCCAGCGTCCGCAGAATGTCGTCCGCCGCCCCGGGCACATTGCGCGGACTATCAACATCCTCCATCCTGAGCAGCCAGCGACCGCCTTGCGCACGAGCATCGAGACAACTGCCGACCGCCGCGACCAAGGACCCGAAATGCAGGGGGCCGGTCGGCGACGGAGCGAAACGTCCGCGATGGGAATGTCCCTGAAGCGTCATCGTCGAAAATGGCGGCCCGATCGCCGCGCCGTTGAAAGAGCGCCGATTCTAGCGGGAACAGCCAGGATCGCCGACCAGTCAGCCGCTATTTGGCCGGCGCCTTGGTTCGCATGATCCCGGCGCTGCTCGCGTCTTCCTTGTAGGCGTAGGTCACCTGGCCCTTGCGGATTTCGCCAAGGACGACCATGTTCTCGGCAATCGCCTCATGGTCGGTCGGCGTGAATGGCCGGGCATAGCGCGACACCACCGTCGAGGTCGTGTTGTGGGCCAGATTTTCCAGCGCGGCCTGGATTTTCGGCCCCTCGGTCGATCCGGCCTGGAAGATGGCCAGCGAGATCAGGCGCAGCGCATCATAGGTCTGCGCCGCTGCGACGGCAGAAGGAATGCGGCTGACGCTATTGATCTTGCGATAATTGACCGCAAACTGGTTTTTCACCGAGCTCAGCTCGTTCTCGATAAAAGTCACCGAGGTACGCACCCCTTCGGCGCTGCTCCCCGCCTTGTCGATGAAAGTCTGCTGGGACAGGGTCCACGGACCAACCAGCGGCAGCTTCAAGCCTTCTTTTTCAGCCGTTTTGACGACGGTCACAGCATCGGCACCCAGGCAGTAAACGACGATGACATTGGCACCGCTTTCCTTGACCCGCTGCATCTGCGCCTTCATGTCACTCTCGCCGACCTTGAAGCTTTCGACCGCCACCGGCTTGATCTTGCGCCGCTCCAGTTCGGCCAGCACGCTTTGGCGGCCGAACTGGCCGTACGGCGACTCGTCGTGCAGCAGCGCGATCTTGTCCAGTTTGCGGCGGTCGATCACGTCGTTGAGAATCACGATGGGCTGCAGTGAATCGCTGGCCGAGGTGCGGAACACATAGCTGACGGGATAGGCCGGCGGCATGAAGGATTTGGTCACCGACGCCCCGGTGGCGCCGCTGACGATGACCGGAATTCTGGCCTCCTGCAGTACCTTGGCCGACGGCAGCGCAACGCCGGTATTGGCGAAGCCAACCACGGCGACCACCTTTTCCTTGTCGACCAGCTCCTTGGCCATCGCCGCCCCGATCTCAGGCTTGGCCTGGTCGTCGCGAATGACCAGCTCGATCTGCCGCCCCATCACCCCGCCGGACAGATTGATGTCCGACTGGAAAACCTTGGCGCCGCCAATGATGCTCAGCCCCATATCCTCCGACGACTTGGCACTGAGCGGGCCGATCACGCCGATCTTGATCGGCGGCAGTTCGGCCCGCGCCGGAGCGCCGACAAGGCAGGCGACACCGGCAAAAAGACAAAGCTTGGCAAGCAGTTTCATTTGTTCCCCCTGATGACTGTTTTTTGATATTTGAGCAAACGCAGTTTATGCCAATTACCCCCAACTGACAGCACCCAAAGCACATGCGCGAGGGCGACCGCCATCCGAAAATCCGGAAACTTTTGATCCCGCTTAGCACTCTTAGGCAGCGAGTGCTAAAATGATCCTGTAACTTGAAGGAGGAAACTACGCTATGACCCACGCCTTGGCGCTTCCCATCCCCTCGTCGGTCGGTAACATCGATGCCTACATCCAGGCGGCGAATCGTTACCCGATGCTGACTGAGGCCGAGGAGACCCGGCTGGCCGAGCGTTTCCACAGCGAAGGCGATGTGGAGGCGGCGCGTCAGCTTGTTCTCTCGCACCTTCGCCTGGTGATTTCCATCGCCCGCGGCTACCTCGGTTACGGCCTGCCGCATGCCGACCTGATCCAGGAAGGCAATATCGGCCTGATGAAGGCCGTCAAGCGCTTCGATCCGGCGCGCGGTGTGCGCCTGGTGTCGTTCGCCATGCACTGGATCAAGGCCGAGATTCATGAGTACATCCTGAAGAACTGGCGTCTGGTCAAGGTCGCGACGACCAAGGCGCAGCGCAAGCTGTTCTTCAACCTGCGCAGCCTGAAGAACGATTACGAAGGCGTCGATACGCTGTCCGGCACGCAGGCCGCCGAAGTCGCCGCCCGCCTCGGCGTCAAGGCGGAGGAAGTGGTCGAGATGGAAACCCGTCTCAGTGGCCGCGATGTCGCGCTGGAAGGCAGTCCGGATGATGGCGACGAGGCCTTTGCGCCGATCGACTATCTGGCCGATTCGCGCTACGAGCCGACCCGGATGCTGGAAAACAAGGCGCAAGCCCGCTTGCAAAACGAAGGGCTGCACGAGGCCCTGGACAGCCTGGACCCGCGCAGCCGCCGTATCGTCGAGGCCCGTTGGCTGCATGACGGCGAAGCGGCAACGCTGCACGACCTGGCCGCCGAGTTCGACGTTTCGGCCGAGCGTATCCGGCAGATCGAAGTCAAGGCCCTGCAGAAGATGCGCGGCGTGCTGGCGGCGGCTTAAAGGCCGCACCAGCCGGCGCAGGAATTTCGATTTTGGCCAAAATTTCCGGCCGACCGTAGCATTCAGTTGCCGGCGGCCGGGGCAGAAGGCCGGGGCAGAAGACTAGGGAGCCCATGGCTCCCTTCTTCGTAAGGGCCCCGCCCCTCAGTTCTATTTCTTGGCCGGCTTGGCCACCTTGCTGGCGGCGACTTCGCCCTTGAAGTCGTTTTCGACCAGCGGCGGCGCATCGACCTGCGGCACATGGCACTGCACGCAGTTGTGGCGGGCGGCCGAAGCTTGCGGCAAGACCTTGCCCTCACGGTCGCGGAAATGGCTGTCGCCGATCTTGGGCGCCTTTTTCTTCTGGTAGTTTGCCGCGCTGTGGCAGGTCAGGCACTGGTTCTCTTCCAGCGTGATCTCGTCGAAATTCTCGACGGCATGCGGGATGACCGGCGGCTGGCTGGTGAAGGTGCGCGCCACTTTTTCCTGCCCACCCGGCTTGCCGCCCAGGTATTTCTTGGCCTCCGGGGCCTGGTCCACCGCCGCCACGTCGGCGCCGCGCATCGGCTTGGGTGCCTCCTGCGCAAAGCCCGGCGACGCGAAGCTCCAGAACATGGTGGAAGCCAGAATGGCCAGGCTCGTCTTAAGTGCTTGTTTCATGATGGGCGCTCCTCCTCAAGAACTCGATCATCACTTCGATTCGGACTGCGCCGCGGGAAGCGGCACAGCAGATGCGGAATTGTTGAAACGCAGGCCG
>CAIXSK010000175.1 GCA_903922075.1 uncultured beta proteobacterium
GTGGCAGCCGATGCACTTGTCGAGATTGAAGACCATCGCGAATTGCGCGCGAATTTTCATTTCGTTTCTCCTAAATTGCGTGTCAGTTCGCGATTACTTCTTGCCGATGCCCTTGGGGTTGCGCTGTGCTTCGCGCTCCGGAGTCAGCGGACGTTCCAGCCAGTCGATCGACTGGTCCTCGATCTTGTGCAGGACGACCTGTTCGTCGCGGTTGCAGCCGACCGTGCCGTAGTAGTTGAAGCCATAGGCAAGCTGGGCGTAGCCGCCGACCATGTTGGTCGGCTTGACGAGCACGCGGGTCACCGAGTTCAGGATGCCGCCGCGCTTGCCGGTCGAGGGCGAGCCGGGGACATTCACGATCTTCTCCTGGGCGTGGTACATCAGCGCCATGCCGCGCGGCACACGCTGGGAAACGACAGCACGGGCCATCGTTGCGCCGTTGACGTTGATCGCCTCGACCCAGTCGTTGTCCTGGATACCGACCGACTTGGCGTCGTCTTCGGCCACCCAGATGTACGGGCCGCCGCGGAACAGCGTCAGCATGCGCAGGTTGTCCTGGTAGCTGGAGTGGATGCCCCACTTCGAGTGCGGCGTGATCCACGACAGCGTCAGGTGCGGCTTGGCCCTTACCGCGGCCGGCACGGTGTGGTGGGACTTGAGGTCGACCGGCGGCTTGAAGGTGCAGAAACCTTCGCCGAAGTCGAGGAACCACTCGTGATCCTGATAGAAATGGGCGCGGCCAGTCAGCGTGCGGAACGGAATGTGCTCATGGATGTTGGTGTAACCGGCGGTGTAGGACACGGTTTCCGACTCGATGCCGGACCAGGTCGGCGCGGTGATGATCTTGCGCGGCTGGGCGACGATGTCGCGGAAGGTGATCTTGTCCTCGTGACGACCGGCGTACAGGTGGTGGTGGTCGATACCGGTCTTCTTGGACAGGGCAGTCCAGGACTTGTGGGCGACCTCGCCGTTGGTTTCCGGCGCCATGCGCATCACCGAATCACAGACCGCGATGTCTTCTTCCAGCGACGGCATGCCCTTGGAAACGCCTTCTTCCTGCACCGTACGGTTGAGGACGGCCAGTTCCTGGTACTCGTGCTCGGTGTTCCAATCGATGCCCTTGACGTTGTTGCCCAGTTTGGTCATCAAGGGGCCAAGCGCAATGTACTTGTTGTACGTCTGGCCAAAGTCGCGCTCAACGACCTTGATGATTGCCATGGTCTTGCCCGGAATCGGGTCGCATTCGCCCTTCTTCCAGTTCTTGACCTGACCGAACGGGTTGGCCAGTTCCTGGGCGGAGTCATGCTGCATCGGCAGGGCGACCAGATCCCTCTTCGTACCCAGGTGCTTGCCGGCCAGACCGGAGAAGGTCTTGGCCAGGGTCTTGAAGATCTGCCAGTCGGACTTGGATTCCCAACCCGGGGTCACTGCTTCGCCGATCGGGTGGATGAACGGGTGCATGTCAGTGGTGTTGAGGTCGTTCTTCTCGTACCAGGTGGCCGTCGGCAGAATGATGTCCGAGTAGGCGCCGGTGGAGTTGAGGCGGAAGTTGATGTCGACCATCAGGTCCAGCTTGCCGGCCGGGCCTTCCGGCAGGTAATTGACCTGGGTGCAGGCGGCACCGGCCGTACCTTCCTGCAGCACGCCGTTCTGGGCGCCGAGCAGGTGCTTCAGGAAGTACTCGTGGCCCTTGGCCGAGGTGCCGATCAGGTTACCGCGCCAGACGATCAGGTTGCGCGGCCAGTTGATCGGGTTGTCCGGGTCGGCGAAGGCGACGTCGAGCTTGCCGTCCTTCAGTTGCTGGGCGACATATTTGCCAACGGCGGCTTCGTCACTGGCACCGGACTTTTCAGCTTCGGCCAGCAGTTCGATCGGATTGCGGTTGAAGTGCGGAGCACCCGGCAGCCAGCCCATGCGCACGGCGTCGACGTTGTAGTCGGCCAGCGTGTAGCCCTTGTTGCGGTTCTTGCCGGCCGGCGACAGCAGCGCGTCGGCATCGACCGTTTCGTAGCGCCACTGGTCGGTGTGGAAATACCAGTAGGAGGTCGAGTTCTGGTGGCGCGGCGGACGGTGCCAGTCGGTCGCGAAGGCGATCGGTGCCCAGCCAGCTTGCGGCCGCAGCTTTTCCTGGCCGACGTAGTGGGCCCAGCCGCCGCCGGTCTGGCCGACGCAGCCGCACATGTGCAGCAGGTTCATGATCGCCCGGTACTGCATGTCATTGTGGTACCAGTGATTGATCGCGGCACCCATGATGACCATCGACTTGCCCTTGGTCTTCGACGCGTTGTCGGCGAATTCACGGCCGGTGCGCTCGATGTCGGCAGCCTTGACGCCGGTCTGCTTGGCAGCCCAGGCCGGGGTGTAGGCAACGTTGGCGTCGTCGTAGGAGCGGGCGACATTGCTGCCGCCGAGGCCGCGGTCGATGCCGTACTGGGCGATCTGCAGGTCGCAGACCGAGGTGATCAGCGCTTCTTCGCCATTGGCCAGCTTCAGCTTGCGGACCGGGACGTTGCGATAGAGCAGGTTGGACTCGCCTTCGGTGAAGTGCGGGAAGCCGACCGAAACGACGTCGTCGCGGCAGTCGATGCAGGACAATTCGGCTTCGATATCGCTACCGGCGCCGGACTTCTCCAGCAGATTCCACTTGCCGTCCTCGCCCCAGCGGAAACCGACGGAACCGTTCGGGGCGACGAAGGACTGGCTCTTCTTGTCGAAGACGACCGTTTTCCATTCGGTGTTGTTCGACTCGCCCAGGGCGCCGTCGAAATCGGAAGCGCGCAGGTTGCGGTCGGTGACGTAGGCGTCGCCGTGCTTGCGCAGCATGACCTGCATCGGGAAGTCGGTGTACTTGCGGGCGTATTCCTGGAAGTACGGGTCCTGCTTGTTGATGTAGAACTCTTTCAGCGCGACGTGGCCCATGGCCAGGAAGGCGGCGGCGTCGGTGCCCTGCTTGACCGGCATCCAGAGGTCGGCGAACTTGACGTATTCGGCATAGTCCGGGGCCATCGAGACGATCTTGGTGCCCTTGTAGCGGACTTCGGTGGCGAAGTGGGCGTCCGGGGTGCGGGTCATCGGCAGGTTGGCGCCGGTGATGATCAGGTAGGTAGAGTTGTACCAGTCGGCCGATTCCGGCACGTCGGTCTGCTCACCCCAGGTTTGCGGCGAAGCGGCCGGCAGGTCGCAGTACCAGTCGTAGAACGAACCGCAGGCGCCGCCGATCAGGGACAGGTAGCGGGCGCCGGCAGCGTAGGAAATCATCGACATGGCGGGAATCGGCGAGAAACCGTAAATGCGGTCCGGGCCCCACTTCTTGATGGTGTAGATGTTGGCCGCGGCGACGATTTCGGTGACTTCTTCCCACTTGGTGCGGACGAAGCCGCCCAGGCCGCGGACGCCGACGTACTGAATGCGCTTTTGCGGATCGTTCTGGATCGCTTCCCAGGCTTCGACCGGATCCTTGCCGGACTTGCGCTCGGCCCGGTAGAGGTCGAGCAGGCGGCCGCGGATCATCGGGTGCTTGATGCGGTGCGGCGAGTAGAGGTACCAGGAGAACGAGGCGCCGCGCTGGCAGCCGCGCGGTTCGTGGTTGGGCAGGTCCTCGCGGGTGCGCGGGTAGTCGGTCTGCTGCATTTCGAAGGCGACCAGGCCGTTCTTGACGAAAATTTTCCAGGAGCAGCCGCCGGTACAGTTCACGCCGTGCGTCGAACGGACGACCTTGTCGTGACGCCAGCGGTTGCGGTAGGCATCCTCCCACTTGCGGTCTTCATTGGTGACGATGCCGTGTCCATCGGCGAAGGTGCTCTGCACCTTGTTCAGGAATTTCAGGCGGTCAAGAAAATGACTCATTGCTTGCTCCTAGGTGGGCGACCCGGCGAACGGGCCGCGTTTCGGTTTCGTTGTGACTTAAATCGGAAAAATCAGGGATTCTTGATGTAGGCGTTCTTGCGCAGGTAGAACCACCAGTTGATGACCAGGCAGACGGCGTAGAAGGCCGCGAAGCCGTACATCGAGTACTCGGGGGTGCCGGCCTTGATCTGCTGGCCGATGACGACCGGGGCGATGAAGGAGCCGTAACCGGCGACGGCCGAGGTCCAGCCCAGCGCCGGGCCGGCCTGTTCGCGGTCGAAAATGAAGCCGACCGAGCGGAAGGTCGAGCCGTTGCCGATACCCGAGGCCATGAAGAGGACGACGAAGAGCAGCATGAACATGAAGAAGTACTGCTCCGGCGTGGCCGAGTGGTAGGCCAGGAACATCACGTAGCCAGCGGCAGTCGAGGCGACGACCAGAACGGCCGAGATGCACTGGGTGACGATGGAGCCGCCGAGCTTGTCGGAGATCCAGCCGCCGACCGGACGGACGGCGGCGCCGACGAAGGGGCCGATCCAGGCGTAGGTCAGTGCCGAGGGAGCGGCCGGGTTCTTGACGTGAGTCCACAAGCCGGTCGCGGCATCGAGGATGTGTTTCTCGCCGAAGATCACGGTGATCGACAGCGGCAACGCCATCGAGAAGCCGATGAAGGAGCCGAAGGTGACGACGTAGAGTGCCGTCATCGACCAGGTGTGCTTGTTCGAGAAGATCGAGAACTGCTTGGCGACGTTGGCCTTCATGCTGCCGAAGGCGGCCAGTTTCATGACCAGCAGGGCGGCGCCGATGTCGAGCGGCATCAGGATCCAGGCATTGAGGATGCCCAGGCCGGTCGGCGCCGGCAGATAGAGGTAGATGCCGACAATGGAGGGAATGAAGGCCAGCGTGTACAGCCAGGTGATCTTCCCGAAGGCGCCGACCGTGCTACCGATTTCCGGCGAGACGGTGCGCAGGTTGTTCATGCCGAACCAGGCCAGGATGGAAATCGGCACCAGGCCCAGGACCCAGGCGAAACCGGCGTTCTGCACGAAGGTCGGGGTGCCGGCCGGAATCTTGCCGAACAGCCAGCCGCTATCCTTGACCAGCGTCATCGGCTCGCCGCCGAAGGCGCCGAACACGCCCATGGTCATCAGCATGGGGATCAGGATCTGCATGGTCGTCACGCCGAAATTGCCCAGGCCGGCGTTGAGACCCAGCGCCGTGCCCTGCAGGCGCTTCGGGAAGAAGGTGCTGATGTTCGACATCGAGCTGGCGAAATTGCCGCCGCCGACGCCGGACCACAGGGCCAGCATCTGGAAGACCCACAACGGCCATTCCGGATGCTGCAGGGCGATGCCGGTGCCGATGGCCGGCGAGAGCAGCATCGCGGTGGTCAGGAAGATGGTGTTGCGGCCGCCGGCCAGACGGATGAAGAAGGACGACGGGATGCGCATGGTCGCGCCGGACAGGCCGGAGATGGCGGTCAGCGTGAACAGCTCTTCCTTGGTGAAGGGAAAGCCCAGGTTGAGCATCTGGACCGAGATGATTCCCCACATCAGCCAGATGGCGAAGCCGCAGAGCAGTGCCGGAATCGAGATCCAGAGATTGCGGTTGGCGATGCGTTTGCCGGTGGATTCCCAGAAGGCATTGTCTTCCGGCCGCCAGTCGACCAGCTCGGTGCCTTGAGCGGCCGGCGGGGTGTTTTTCGAACTCATTGAAACTCCTTGGTGAAGCGAATCATTCGAGGTTGTCGGCGGTGACCAGCTCGTGCTTGCCACGCATCAGGTCGGCGTCGCGGACTTCGGTCCAGTACATCCAGATCAGCGAGACCCAGACCACGCCGTACATCAACATGAAGCAGGAGGAGCGGATGCCGGTCAGGTCGACCAGCGCGCCGAACATGATCGGCAGCAGGAAGCCGCCGAGGCCGCCGGCCAGGCCGACGATGCCGGAGATGACGCCGATGTTGGTCGGGTAGTCGTCGGAGATGTACTTGAAGACCGAGGCCTTGCCGACCGCCATGGCGACGCCGACGATGAACATCAGGGCGGTGAACACGTATTCGTTCAGGTAGATGTGATAGGTCTGCGGGCCGGTCACCGTCTTGACCGTGAATTCGGTCTGCGGGTAGGACAGGATGAACAGGCAGATCCAGCACACCCAGAGCACCGACCAGGTCACCTTGTGGGCGCCGTACTTGTCGGAGAACCAGCCGCCCAGCGCGCGCAGCACGCCGCCCGGCAGCGAGAAGCAGGCGGCCAGGAAGGCCGCGCTCTTCAGGTCGAAGCCGTATTCCTGCACGTAGTACTTGGTCATCCACAGGGCCAGCGCGACGTAGCCGCCGAAGACGATCGAGTAGTACTGGCAAATCTTCCAGACGTTCGGGTCCTTGAGCGCCTTCAGCTGGTGGCCGACCGTGACGTTCGACTCGACGCGGTGGCTGGGGTCGCTGTAGGTGAAGAGCCAGAAGGCCAGGGCGGTGACCAGCATCAGCACCGAGAACACGGTCGGCACCATGGTCCAGCCCCAGGCGACGACGATCGACGGGGCGACGATCTTGGTCACGGCCGCCCCGGCGTTGCCGGCGCCGAAGACGCCCATCGCGAAGCCCTGGTTCTTCTTTTCGAACCAGCGGGCGCAGTAGGCGATGCCGACCGAGAAGGAGCCGCCGGCGACGCCGACGAACAGGCCGGCGACCAGCAGTTGCCAGTATTCCGTCGCCTGGCCGATCAGGTAGATCGGCACGACGGTGGCCATCATGATCGAGAAGAAGACCGGCCGGCCGCCGAACTTGTCGGTCATCATGCCCAACGGCAGACGGACCAGCGATCCGGTCAGCACCGGCATGGCGGCCAGGATGCCGAACTGGGTCTCGTTGAGACCGAGTTGCTGCTTGATCGGAATGCCGATCACCGCGAACATCATCCAGATCATGAAGCAGACGGTGAACGCCGTCGTGCTCATGATCAGTACCGATAACTGTTTGGTTTTCTGGCTTGCCACGTTGCCCCCCGGCAGAGTTTGCCCAAGATGTTTTTTGGATCGGTGGAGGATACGTAGCGCCTGGGGACGGGAACATTCGCTCTTGGTAGCTTTCGGGCAAACCAGAGGAGGGGGGCGGGGTATGGAAGGCCATAGCCCGGTCGGCTGGCGAGGGAAAACCCCTAGGCCAAACGGCGTAGTTCGACCGGTCGGCGGCTACCCCTGGTAGTGGCGGCGCAAGCCCACCCAGCGGCCGCCGCCGCGGTTTTTCGATTTCGAGCTTTTTTTTGGTCCGACCGTAGCATTCCGGGGGGGCGGAGGGGGCGTGCCGAGTGCCGGCCGCCCATCGGCCAGCCCGGGAGTCAACGAGTGCCGGTTGGCGGCGGGGCGTTTTCGGCCGTTGGCTTGCGACCGAAAGTCATCGTGTAGAACACGTCCAGCGCATTGTCGCTGCCGGCGCGGCCGACGACGGCGATCTGGCGGGTCAGGTTGACGGTCAGCTTGACGATGCCCTCGGCGCGGCCCAGCGTCTGTTCGTAGGAGAGCAGGGCATTCGACGACAGCCGTTTGCCGACGCTGAGGATCTGCTGGCCCGTGGTTGCCGCCGTGTCCACGCTGCTGCCGCCGGCGACGCGGCTGGTCGCCTGGCGGCCGCCGGTATCGCCGATGACGCCCTGGCGGATGCCGAATTCGTCGAAACCGAAGGTCTTTTTCAGCTGCTGGATCAGGTTGCCCGAATCGTTGCCGAGCAGGCCGCCGGCCGCCGAAAAGAGCAGGGTCGCATCGCCGGCGCCCATCTGCTCCGGGCCATGGCCGAGCACCAGCCAGGCCAGTTTTTCGGCGTCCGGCAGTTCGGGGTCGGAGACCAGTTTGACCACCGGTTTTTGCGCCGTGCCGCCGATCTGCACACCGGCCTCCACGGCCAGTCCCTTGCGCATGGCGCGCACGTCCAGGCCCGGGTTGTCGAGCAGGCCGTTGAAGCTGAGAATGCCGCGTTCGATGTCCAGTTTTTGGCCGTAGGCGTCGAAGCGGCCGCCGCGCGTGCGGATCGTGCCGCTGGCCCGCGGCAGATCGCGGCCCTGGGCGGTGATGCGGACTTCGCCGCCCAGCCGGCTGGACAGGCCGGCGCCATGGAACAGGAAATTGCGGCCGAGATCGGTGCTGATGTCGAGATCGAGTTTCGGTCGCAGGGAGGGTTTCGCCTTCTCGCCGCCGGGGCGTTTGACGACAACGTCGTCGGACAGTCGCGGCGTGCCGCCGGGCGCCAGTTGCCAGTAACCGGCGTCGACCGCCAGCTTGCCGTGGGCGCCCAGCGTGCCGCCCATCCAGGTCAGCCGGCCGCTGCCGGAAACGGCGACCCACTGGTCGGGTAACTGGAAAGCGCCGAGGCGGTCGAGCCGGAAGTCGAGGAAGGCGCTGTCGGCCGCATTGTCGGCCGCCGAGCCGTCGGCGAAAGCGCGGTCGATCCGCATTTCGCCGGTGATTTCAAGGCGGCCGGGGGTTTTGCTCAATCCCGACAGGTCGTCGCGGGCCTCGACGCGCAGCGCTTTGGGCAGGGGCTGGAGCAGGCTGTCGAAGCCGAGCCGGTTGATGCGCAGCCGGTTGTCGCGCAGATCGACGTCGAGTTCGCCGCGCGCCAGGTGCAGCCCCTGCTCGGGCAGGCGCAGGGCCAACTGGTCGCCGCGGAAATGCCCGCTGACCAGCGGCGCGGCCGGCGTGCCGGCAAGCCGCAGTTCGCCCTCGCCCCGGCCCTCGCTTTGCCAGCCTTCGCCGATCACTTCGCCCAGCCAGCCGAGGCCGGCGACCCCGGCGGTCAGCCGTCCCTGCCAGCGCGCCTGCCGGTCGAGCGACCAGGGGCTGCCCAGGGCGGCACCCAGTTCGCCGTCGACCTGCCCGATCCGGCTGCCGCGGACACTCAGGCTGGCGCGCAGCTGCCGGCCGTCGGCAACGGCCTGCAGGCTGCCCTGCCAGTCCAGCGGATCGCCGGACAGCCGCGCCGGGCCGAGGCTCCAGCCGGTCGCCGCCAGTTTCAGCGGAGCCGGTGCGGCGAGCACGATATTGCGCGACGAGTCCGGGCTGTTCAGTCGGGCTTCGCTGAGGCGGCCCTGCCAGGTCGTCAGGTCGTCGGCCATGCCGCCCTCGGCCACGACGCTCAAGCGGTGGTCGCCGGCCAGTTCGGCGCTGGCGCTCAGGTGGTGCGCCTGTGTGCTGCCGGCGCCCTGCAGGTGGAGGGCGCGGGCCAGACCCGGCTGTTCCGGCGTATCCAGCGCGGCAACGTCGAGGCGCAGCGCCAGCGGCGAACTCGCCGCGCTGCCGAACTCGGCCTTCAGGCTCAGGCCGCTCAGCCGGACGATGCCGGGCCAGCCCAGCCGGGCCGCGTCGGCGCTCACGCTCAGGCGCGGGTGGTCGGGCTTGCCGCTCAGTTCGAGGCGGCCGTCGATGCCGCCTTCCAGGCCGTAGGGGCCGAGTTGCGGCGCGTTGAGATCGACCGCCAGCGCATCGCCGGGCTGGCCGAAGGCGCCCTGCGCGGTCAGCCGGTTGGCGCCGGCGGCGAGCCGGATGTCGAGGCGCGGAATGCGCGGCCAGGCGACGGTGAGGCGGCCTTCGCCGCTTAGCGGCTGGCCGGCCAGACGGCTGTCCTGCAGCACGAAATTGGCCTCGGCGACCGGCTGTGGCGAGAGCTTCCCGGCGGCCTTCAGGCGGGCGTTGATCTGCGCTGCCGGCAGCTGGCCGAAACGGCTCGGGTCGAAGCGCTGCAATTCGCCGTCGACCGTAAAGCGGCGCTCGCCGGCGAGGTCGATTTCGCCCTGCGCCGCCAGCCGGGCGTCGCCGGATTCGAGCCGGAGTTGCGGCAGGCTGACGCGGCCTGCGGCGTGGATCGCCTCGGCGCGCAGGCGGAAACCGGCGCCGCTCAGGTCGAGGTTGAGGTTCTGCCGCTCGCCACCCAGCGAACTTGAAATTTGGCCATTTAATGCCGGCGACCGTAGCATTGTGGCAATTTGGGCCGCCTGCAGGCGACGGACCGCCAGATCGAGTGTCAGCGTGTCGGCGCGCCACTCGCCGTGGCCGGCCAGCTCGCCGTTGCCGGGCAGGGCGGCATGCAGGCTGGCGAAGCGGGCGACGCTGCCCTGCCATTCCAGCGTGCCGGCCAAGGTTTCGAGCGGCAGGCGCTGCTGGTCGAGCGGACCGGGCCGGTGGTTGGTCAGGCCGAAACTGCCGACAATGCCCTCGCCCTGCGGCTCGACGTCGGCGACGATGCTCAACCTGGCCTGCGGCGCGCCGGGCTGCCAGGCGGCCGGGTCGATGTCGTCGAGCTGCACGCGTGCAGTGGCGAAAGCGGCGTCGGCAAAGGGCGTCAGCGCGATCTCGGCCTGGCCGGCCACCCCCTGCGTGGCGACGGCCGAGACGGCCAGGCGCTCCAGCGGCCCGGTCGCGGTCAGCGCCACGGCCAGCGGCCGCTGGTCGAGCAGGCCGGCAATCTGCGCATTGGCCTCGACCGGGAAGGGGGCTGCGCCGTCGAGCGTGGCATTGCCGCTGAGCGCGATGCCGGCGGTGCGGGCGCGCCAGCCGTCGATCCGGTGGCGGCGGCCGTCGCTGTCCAGGCGGGCGACCAAGTCGGTGACGGTCAGCGTTTCGCCCCAGCGCAGCGTGGCAATGGCGACTTTGTCGGCAGCGACCGCCAGCGGCAGGCGCAGGTCGGTCGGCAGAGCGATTGGCGTGCTGTTCGGCTGCTGGGTGACGTGCAGTTGCTCGACGCTCAGCGTGGCGATCTGCAGCGTGCCGTGCAGCAGCGCGGCCGGCGACCAGTCGACATGCAGGCCGCTGATCTCGATCTCTTGCGTCGGGTCCGCCCAGCGCACCCGGCCGAGGCTGAAAGCACCGAGCAAGCGGCCGCCGGCGGCGTCGACCTGCAAGCGCCCGCCACTGGCGCTTTCGGCCAGACCGGCCAGCGCGCGCAGGCCGCTTTCGCTGCTCGTCAGCCAGCCGGCGGTGCCGATCAGCGCGATGGCGGCAAAAATTGCGAGGCGGCGCATCAGAACGGAATGGCCAGCGAGAAGTGCAGATGCACTTCGTGGTTGCGTTGGCCGTAGGCGAGATCGACGCCAATCGGCCCGGCCGGGCTGCGCCAGCGGGCGCCCAGGCCATAGCCGACGGCGAGCCGGACGGCGGTCAGCGAATCGACGGCGTCACCGGCGTCGACGAAGGCGGCGACGCCCCAGTCGTCGTCCAGCCAGTGCGTGAATTCGGCGCTGGCGATGGCCAGGTAACGGCCGCCGACCGTTGCCGTGCCTTCCTTGATGCCCAGGCTCTGGTAGGCGTAGCCGCGCACCGTGCCGGCGCCGCCGGTACGGAACAGGTAATCCTGCGGGATGTGCTGCCTTGAGTCGGCCAGCGTGTAGCCGGCCTCGCCGCGCAAGGTCAGCGTGTCGGTCTTGCCGAGCGGCAGGTAGAGCTGGGCGCGGCCGTGCAGGCGGACGAAATTCTGGTCGGACAGCGTCGCCCGGGCGCCGCCGCCGACCTGGCCCTGGAGCACGATACCGCGGCGCGGATCGAGCCGGCTGTCGACCTGGCGCCAGGTCCACATCGCGTTGGGCACCAGCGCCCGGCTGGTCACCGCCGAGGCCCCGTCGGGATAGCGGCGTTCGGTCTGCCAGTTCAGCGACAGGCGCTGTTCGACGCTGCCGCGCTGCTGCACGGTCTGGGCGCCGAAGGCGTAGCGCTCGGTTTTCAGGCCTTCGATGTCGGTCGCCTCGGCCAGCACACCGACGCTGTGCCGGCGGTTGCGCTCGTCCGGCGGCAGGAAGACGTCGGCGTAGGCGGTCTGCTTCTTCTGCTCCAGGCGCAGGCCGCTGTTCAGTTCCCAGGCCTGGTTGAACAGATCGGGCGTACGGTAGTTGAACTCGATGCGGGCGCCGGTGTTGGTGCTGGCGCCGGCGCCGAAGGCGATGCGGTGCGGTGAACGCTCGCGGACGCGGATGACGACCGGCGCCGTGGCCGTGCCGTCGTCGTCGATTTCGGCGGCGGCGCGGTCCAGCGTCGCCGCCACCGAGGCAAAATAAGGCGTCGCCTGCAGCGTTGTCTGCAGCGCGTTCAGCTTTTCCTCGCGGTAGGGCTGGCCGGGGCTGACCAGATGGTTGTAGCGCTCGATCAGTCCCGGCGAGTAGCGCTCCAGGCCTTCGATGCGCAGCGCGCCGAAGCGGTAGCGCGGGCCGCTCGTGTAGTGGGCGCGCAGGCTGGCCTGGTGCGTTTCGGCGTCGATCGCCGCCTCGCTGTCGACGAGCCGGGCGTCGGCATGTTCGAGGGCGAGCAGTTCGCCCAGCACCTGCTGTTTGGCCGTATTCCAGTCGGCCTGCCGGAAGGGCTGGCCGACCGGCAGGTGCCAGCCGGCGAGTAGCCCCTCGCGGGTCTTCGCATCGACTGGCCCGTCGACGGCGAGGTCGACGGCGACGATCGTCGTCCGCGGCCCGGGGTCCAGGGTTAGCTTCAGGCCGTCGTCCTGCTCGGCAAATTCGAAGGCGGGGGAAAAATAGCCTTCGGTAGCCAGGATTTCACCGAGTACGCCCTGCAATTGGCGCGGGTTGCCGGCTTCCTCGGGCAGCCAGGGGGCGAGCAGTTCGCCGATTTCGTCCGGCGCCTGCAGCACGAGCTCCGCCGCGGCCAGCGGGCTGGCCAGGAAAAACAGCAGGAGAGACAGGCGGCGGGCGATCACCCGGTCATTTTACGCGCCGTCGACGGCGGCGCGCGGCGGCAGCACGAAACTGCGCGGTTGCTGTTTGAGGCGTTGCCACAAGGCCTTGAACAGCAGGCCGCCATGCTCGAACTGGATGCCGCGGGCCCGCATGGCGGTGCGCAGGGCCAGCGTGAAGCTGACCGCCAGGTTGGTGAAGCCGATGACGGCGATGCCGAGGGCCGCCCAGGCGACGGCCCTGAGCGGCAGCTCGAACTGGAAGCCGACCAGCGCGTAACCGAGGTTGGCCGAGGCGAAGGCGATGTGGCGGATATCCAGCGGCAGGCCGAGGATGGTGCCGATGACGCCGGTCGAGCCGAGCATGCAGCCGAACAGGAAGTTGCCCATGATGCCGCCCAGCCGGTCCTGGATGTAGGCGCCGATGCGGCCGGCCCGTGCGCGGCCGAACAGCGCGCGCAGCCAGCGCAGGCGGGCGAGGCGCGGGCCGATGTCGGCGTAGGCGGCGCGGTTGTCGAAATAGCCGGTGATCAGGCCGGACAGGAAGAGATAGAAGCCGGCGATGGCGGCGTGCGGCAGCGCCCAGGACAGCGGGTCGAGGTCGGCGATCAGGTGGGCGCCCTTGTCGACGGTGATCGGCGGCAGATCGGCGAGGAAGCTCAGGCCGAGGCCGACGACCACGGCGACCGGCAGGGCGATCATCACGTTGCCGGCGATGGCGGCCAGCTGGCTGCGGCTGACCGCGGCGATGACGTCGACCAGGCGTTCGAGATCGGCGCTGCGGCTCAGGCGGAGGTCGCCGAGCAGGCTGGCCAGCGTCTGCGCGGTCATTGCCGGCTGCTTGGTGGCCACCGTCATGCCGAGCAGGAAGATGATCACGAAGCCCAGACCGTAGATCATGCTGTACAGGAAGGCCTCGCCGAACAACGGGGCATTGAGCGTCGCCGCCTTGATCTTGAGCAGGGCCATCAGGCCGATGATGACGCCGGCACCGGCTGCCGAGCGCCACATCCGGCCATAGTCGGCCGGCGTCTCGCAAATGTAATGCTCGCCGGAGCGGGCGGCGTTTTCGGTGACGCGCACGGCGAGCAGGTGGGAGAGCTGGCCAAGGTAGAAGCGCAGGCTGTTGCGGCGGTTTTCGGCCAAAAAAGCATCGTGGGCGAAGGTCGCCCAGGCCTGGATGGCCTCGTTACGGGTGCTCGCCTGCTCGCCGGCAATCAGGATGGCCGCCAGTTCGTGCAGGCGCTCCAGGCTCTGCTCGCTGCGCGTCAGAATGTAGGAAAGATGCAGGCTGGTGCCAACCGTCAGCGCCCGCTTGCGGATGCGCTGCAAGGTGTCGCGGCACTGGTCGGCGATGACCAGCAGTTGGCTGCCGTCGTCGGCGCAGGTTGCCGGATCGTTCAGCGCGGCGCGGAAGGCATTGACGAAATCGAGCGCTTCGGCCGACAGCGCGACGAAGCGCGGCGTGTCGTCGTCGAAGTTGGGCGAGGCGCGCATCAGCTCGCTTTCGACGCCCAGGCCGCTGACCCGGTGGGCGAGCAGCAGCACGGCATCGAGCATCTGCTCCTGGATGCCGCGCCAGTCGATGTTGTGCAACTCCTCGGCCGGGGCGATCAGCGCCCAGAAGCGCTGCGAGGCCTCGGGCGGGATGTCCTGCAGCCACTGCCAGTCGTCGGAGCGGTCGTAGATGACGTGCAGGCAATCCTTCAGCCGGCGTTCGTCGGGCACCTCGGGCAACAGGCGGCTGCCGAGGATGCGCCACCACTCCGAGAAGAAGCCGGTGCCGGGCAGGATGCCGCTGTCGGTAAAGAAGGTGACCAGCCGGCGGGTGGCGATGAAATGGACGATATGGCCGCAAAAGGCGGCGCGCAGCGCGGCGTCGGCTTCCAGGCGGTCGAGCATGGCCAGATAACGTTCTGCCGAGGCCTGGTCGCGCCCGTTCTGTGGGCGCAGCGTGGCGACCAGGCGGCGGACCAGCTCCAGAGTATCGGCTTCGGGGTCGCGGAAGCGGTTCAGGGCTGCGGCGACGGGGTCGCCGGGGGGCGGGGTCTTGCCGAGCAGCCAGTGGATCAATGTTCGCAAGCGGGTCATGTTTATTATCCTTTTTGGTAGTTGCTGTCTCGCCGGGAGCCCCAATCTTAGCGCAGTAAATTGACCCGTCATGTGCATGGCTGGTGCCTAAAAGGTGACGGTTTGTATTAAAATTGAACAGCTTCGTACCGAATACATTTTTTCCATTTTTCCGGGACAACTGAATATGAATATCGTCAAGAAATCTCTGGTTCTGGCCCTGCTGGCCGGTATCGGCTTCTCCGCTGTGGCACAGGAACGCGTCTACGCCATCGACCAGCGCGACGTCGTCGCCAAGTCCGGCTTCGGCCTGTGCTGGCGCACCGGCTACTGGACCCCGGCCGCTGCCGCCGCCGACAAGGCCGGTTGCGA
>CAIXSK010000176.1 GCA_903922075.1 uncultured beta proteobacterium
CGGGCGATTTCCAGCGTGTTTTCCAGCGCTTCCGGCAGGTCGGCGAACAGTTCGACCATTTCGGCCTGGGTCTTGAAATACTGCTCTTCGGTGTAGATTTTCGGCCGGCGGTGATCGCCCAGCACGTAGCCCTCGGCGATACAGACCCGCGCCTCGTGCGCCTGGAAGTCGTCGCGGTTGAGGAACTGGATCGGGTGCGTGGCAACCAGCGGAATCCCGGTTTCGCCGGCCAGGTCGGCCGTCTGCTGGACGACCGCCTCCTGCTGCGGCTGGCCGTAGCGCTGCACTTCGAGGTAGAAGGCGCCGGGGAAGATCGCCTCCCAGGCCTGGGCGCGCTCGCCGGCCAGGTCGAAATTGCCGTTCAGCAAGGCCTCGCCGACGTCGCCGAGATGCGCTCCGGAGAGCGCGATCAGGCCGTCGCAGCCGATTTCGCCGAACCATTCGCGGCGGATTTCGGCCCGGTCGCGCCGGCCCTCGACCAGATAGGCCCGGGTCAGCAGTTCGCACAACTGCTGGTAGCCGGTCCGGTTGCGCGCCAGCAGCAGCAGGCGACAGGCATCCTCCGGCGCCTCCGGGTTGGCGATCCAGACATCGGCCCCGGCCACCGGCTTGACCCCCTTGCCGCGTGCCCCGGTATAGAACTTGACCAGCCCGAACAGGTTGCCGAGATCGGTCACCGCCATCGCCGGCATGCCATCGCCGGCGGCACGTTTGACGGCGTCGCCGATGCGGACGATGCCGTCGGTCACGGAGTATTCGGAATGGAGGCGGAGATGGACGTAGCGCGGGGAATTCATCGGCGCCATTTTACTCCGGTCGACCGCTCGCCATCAGGGCGACATCGACGAGAAGAGGCCTCCTGCCGCCAGTTTTGATTTTGGCCTTTTTTTCGGGCCGACCGTAGCATTCGGCAAACCCGGCCGGAGAGCAGGCTCGCCGGCCGGGAGAGGCAATTAGCCGGGCGGCGACCAGTCGGCCGGCAGCAGATCGCGCCCCGGCCGGCCGACGTAGTAGCCCTGGGCGCGCTGCACTTCGAGGCCGACCAGTTCGTCCAGCACCTCGGCCGACTCGACGTATTCGGCGACGACGGTGATGCCCATGTCGCGGGCCAGCGAGCGGATGCTGGTGACGAAGGTGCGGTCCTTTTCGCTGTTCAGCATGTTGGCGATGAAGTCGCCCTCGATCTTCAGGTAGTCGATCGGGAAGCGGCGCAGGTAATGGAAGGACGAGAAACCGGAACCAAAATCGTCGATCGCCAGCTTGAAGCCGTCGCTTTTCAGGTCGTTGAGGAAGCGTTCGAGCAACGACAGGTTCTTGACGGTATCGCGCTCGGTGATTTCGAAGACGATATTCTCCGGCGGGATACCGCTCTGGCTGACGATACGCCGCAGGTCGCGGGCGAATTCGTTGAAGACCAGCGCCCGCGGCGACAGATTGACGAAAACTTCGCCGGTGTAGCGCTGATTGGCCATGATGGTCAGCGCCTGCTCGATGACCAGCATGTCGAGCCGGTGGATGACGCCGATCTTCTCGGCGATCTCGACGAACTGGTCGGCCCGGATCACTTCGCCGTCCACCTCGATCCGCGACAGCACCTCGTAGGCGACGATCTTGCGCGAGGCGATATCGAGAATGGGCTGGAAGAAAGGCACGACGCGCCTGGCCTCGATGGCCTCGAGCACCATGACGCTTTTCTCGGTGATGTCGCGGAAGACCGAGACGACATCCTCCTCGGTCGGCACCGCGACCTGCGCCTTGCCGGCCGCCTTGGCGCGATACATCATGTTGTCGGCGAAAAGCAGCAGATCCTTGGCGTTGTCGGCATGGTCCGGGAAGACCGCCAGGCCGATCGACGCCGTGCCGTGCACACGGGCGTCCTGGGCGGTGACCACTTCCAGCGAATCGACCGCCTGGCGAATCCGCTCGGCGACCATGACCACCGCGTCGATCTCGGCTTCCGGCAGAATCACCACGAACTCGTCGCCGCCGTAACGGGCCAGAATGTCGCCATCGCGCAGGGCGCCCTGGACCTGACGGGCAAAGTGCTGCAGGTAGTTGTCGCCGACGATGTGACCGTAGTTGTCGTTGATCAGCTTGAAGTTGTCGAGGTCGATCAGCAGCAGGCCGAAACTGTAGCCGTGGCGCTGGGCGCGGCCGATTTCGTAGGAACTCAGCTCCCAGAACACCCGCTGGTTGAACAGATCGGTCAGCGGGTCGCGGGTCGCGTAGTACTCCAGGTCGCGGGTGTATTTGTAGATCGCCTTGACCGAGCCGACCAGGTTGAGCAGCGTGGACAGCACGCTCTCCATGACCAGGTAACGCGTTTCGTCCTCCAGCACGCCGGC
>CAIXSK010000177.1 GCA_903922075.1 uncultured beta proteobacterium
CGTCTGCGTGACGCTGTCCATCTGCCGCTGCCGGAACTGGTCGATCATGTGGTCGAGCTTTCCGGTTTGCGCACGTATTACCAGAACGAGAAGGAAGGCCAGGAGCGGCTGGAAAATCTGGACGAACTGATCAACGCCGCCGCCACCTTCGTCGACGACGAGGGCGCCATCGGCGAAGGCGGCGCGCTAGCCTCCTTCCTCGCCCACGCCTCGCTGGAGGCCGGCGAGCACCAGGCCGGCGAGGGCCAGGAGGCGGTCCAGCTGATGTCGGTGCATGCCGCCAAGGGCCTGGAGTTCGACGTCGTCTTCATCACAGGCCTGGAGCAGGGGCTGTTCCCGCACGAGAACTCGGTCAATGAAGGCAAGGACGGCGTCGAGGAAGAGCGCCGGCTGATGTACGTCGCGGTGACTCGCGCCCGCCAGCGCCTGTATGTCTCCTGCGCCCAGACCCGGATGCTGCACGGCCAGACGCGCTACTGCGTGCCGTCGAGCTTCCTCGACGAAATCCCGGAAGGCCTGCTGCGCAAGCTGAACAAGAAGGCTGAGTCGGCGGTGCCGGCTTTCGGTTCCTTCGGCGGTGGCTATGCCGAGCCGGTGGCGGCCGGTGGCCTGCGTATCGGCCAGTCGGTCGAGCATGCCAAATTCGGGCTCGGCGTCATCGTATCGACCGAAGGCCGCGGCGCCGATGCGCGGGTCCAGGTCAATTTCGGCGCCGTCGGCATGAAGTGGCTGGCGCTGGAATATGCCAAACTGACGCCGGTCTGAAGAATGCTACGGTCGCCCCCAAAAAACGGCCAAAATTAAAATTTGGCCGCGACCCCGGGGCGTTTATAACCTGTTGCGCGGCAATTGATCGTCACCATGTCCCTGGCCTGGCTGTTCAAAACCCTGCTCGGCACGCTGCTGCTGCCGCCGGCCAATGGCCTGGCGCTGCTCGGCGTGGCCGGCGTGTTTCGCCGGCGGCGCTGGGCTTTCGGGCTGGCCGTGCTGGCCACGGCGTTGCTCGTGCTGCAGTCGCTGCCGCTGGTTGCCGACAGCCTGCTCCGCTCGCTGGAAAACCGCGCCGGGCCGGTGCTCGAAGACCCGGCCGGGGCGCAGGCCATCGTCGTGCTGGGCAGCGGCCTGTTGTCGGAGGCGGCCGAGTACGGCGGCGATACGGCCAACGAGCGGACGCTGGTCCGCACCCGCTACGGCGCCACCGTCGCCCGCCGCTTCGGCCTGCCGGTGCTGGTCAGCGGCGGCCGGCCGGTGAACGCCACGCGCAGCGAGGCCGAGGTGATGGCCGGCATCCTGGCCAATGAATTTGGCGTCCCGGTGCGCTGGCAGGAAAGCCGTTCGCGGGATACCGCCGACAATGCCGCGATGTCGGCGGAAATCCTCAAGGCGGCGGGTATCCGGCGCGTCGTGCTGGTCACCCAGGCGTTCCACATGCCGCGCGCGGCGACGCTGTTTCGGGCGGCCGGGCTGGAAGTGGTCGCTGCACCGACGCATTTCATGAGCGGCGACGGGGCGGAACTGATCTGGCTCGATTTCCTGCCGCGGGCCAGCGCGCTGCAGCGCTCCTATTACGCGCTGCACGAATGGCTGGGCCTGGCCTGGCTGCATTTGACGACGAAAACCAAAGATTTGCGTTAAGTCAAGACACTAGGCCTTCGGGCTTGTTAGCATTAGTACGTTAACCTTAATTCTTATAGGGGAATTGCTGTGGGAATCGTTGTCAGTACCAAGCTGAAATATCTGCTGAAAATCGTCGCCCTGGTGGCGTCAACCTCGGTCCTGTCGTCGGCTTATGCCGAGGAGCCGAAGCCGTCGGCAGTCGCCGGCAGCGAGGCGGTGGCCAAGGATGCGCAACGCGCCCAGGAACTGCTGGCCAAGGCGGTTACCGCCTACCGCCAGCAGGGTGACAAGGCCTTTGCCGCCTTCAATGCGCCCGGCGAATTTGTCGACGGCGAACTCTATGTCTGGGTGCTCGGCACGGACGGCATCATGCTGGCCAGCGGCGGTTCCTCGTCTGCGCTGATCGGCCGCAACGTGGCCAACATGCGCGACGCCGTCGGCACGCCGCTCTTCGCCGAAATGCTCGAAAAGGCCAAGACCAGCAAGACCGGCGTCGTCGAATACCGCTGGCTGAACCGCCTCCACAACAAGCCGGAACGCAAGGTCACGCATTTCCAGAAGGTTGGCGAGCGCCTGCTGGCTGTTGGCTACTACATCCCGCGCGCCACGCCGGAGCAGGCCATGGCCATGCTCGACCGTGCCGTGGCGGCGATGAAGGCCAATCCGACCAAGGCGGTGGCTGATTTCAACGCCCTCAACGGTGGCTTCATTGAAGACGACCTCTACGTCTTCGCGGTCGACCTCGAAGAGGGCAAGTTCCGCGCCCATGGCGTTTCGCCGCGCCTGGTCGGCACCAACAGCTACAAGCTGACCGACCGCAACGGCACGCCCATCGTCCGCCTGATGGTCGACGCCCTGCGCAACACCGACCGTGGCGAGCTTGAATACGCCTGGCGCAACCCGGTGACCCGCCAGGTCGAGAACAAGCACACGATGTTCCGCAAGGTTGGCGACACGCTGGTCGGCGTCGGTTATTACGTGCGCTAAGCAGGCAAATGCTGCGACCGTAGCAGCCAAGGCAGGACCCGGAATCGCCCCTGAAAAGGGGCGATTTTCATGGTCGCGCTAGATCGCAGATCGGTGCGGTGATAACCTCTTTTCTTCGCGCCAGAACAAGATCAAAGAGGAGATTGCCATGACCCACGCCATTCGCATCCACCAGGCCGGCGGCCCGGAAGTGCTGCGCTGGGAGGCGGTGGACCTGCCGGCGCCGGCCCCCGGCGAGGCGACGGTCCGCCACCATGCGGTCGGCCTCAATTACATCGACACCTATCACCGCAGCGGCCTCTATCCGCTGCCGCTACCATCCGGCATCGGTCTGGAAGGGGCGGGCCTCGTCGAGGCGGTCGGTACGGGGGTGACCGAGGTCAAGGTCGGCGACCGCGTCGCCTATGCCGGCGGGCCGGTCGGCGCCTACGCCGAGGCCCGCAACATCCCGGCCCATCGTCTGCTGGTACTGCCCGAGGCGATTTCCTTTGAAACCGGCGCGGCGATGATGCTGCAAGGGCTGACCGCCGCCTACCTGCTGCGCAAGACCTACCGCGTCCAGCCCGGCGATGCCGTGCTGATCCACGCCGCGGCGGGCGGCGTCGGGCTGATCGCCTGCCAGTGGGCACGGGCGCTGGGCGCCACCGTGATCGGCACCGTCGGTTCGCCGGCCAAGGCCGAGCTGGCCAGGGCGCACGGCTGCCACCACGTGATCAACTACAGCACCGAGAACTTCACCGTCCGCGTCCGCGAAATCAACGGCGGCGAGGGCGTCGCCGTCGTCTATGACGGCGTCGGCAAGGATACCTTCCAGGGGTCGCTCGACTGCCTGCGCCCGATGGGCATGATGGTCACCTACGGCAATGCCTCCGGCCCGGTGCCGCCGCTCGACCTGCTGCAGCTGTCGCAGAAGGGCTCGCTGTTCGTCACCCGGCCGACGTTGATGAACTACACCGCCAAGCGCGAAGACCTCGTCGCCCTGGGCGGCGAACTGTTCGATGTCGTGGCGTCCGGTCAGGTCCGGATCGAGGTCAACCAGACCTACGCGCTGCGCGACGCCGCCCAGGCGCATCGCGACCTCGAAGCGCGCAAGACCACCGGTTCCACCATCTTTTTGCCATGATGGCCAAAATCAAGGCTGGCCTGCTTTCGCTGCGCGACCTGTTCGCCACCGCCTGGTGGATCGTGCTGGTCGCCGGCATCGGTTTTGCGTTCGCCTACCAGTTCGTCGAGCCGGCGCCGCCGAAAACCATTGTCATCACCACCGGCGGCGAGAGCGGCGCCTACTACCAGTTCGCCAAACGCTACGCGACCATCCTGGCCAGGAACGGCATCACGCTGGAAGTGAAGGCCTCGGCCGGCTCGCTGCAAAACATCGAGCGCCTGAAGGCCGACGAGGCGCAGATCGCCTTCGTCCAGGGCGGTGTCGTGCCGCCCAAGGCAGATCCGGACGCCGAGGACGATTCCGGCCTGCTCTCGCTAGGTAGCCTGTTCTACGAGCCGGTCTGGGTCTTTTATCGTGGTGACAAGGACCTGACCCGGCTGACCGAGCTGCGCGGCAAACGCATCGCCATCGGCCAGGAAGGCTCGGGCGTCCGCCAACTGGCGCAGCAACTGCTCGACGCCAACGACATTCCGCTCGACGACCGGCTGGTCCCGGTGGCCGGCCTGAGTGCCGCCGAAGAGTTGCAACAGGGGCGGATCGACGCCGCCTTCATCATCGCCGCCGAGAGCGCGCCGGTGGTCCAGGTGCTGATCCGTTCGCCCGGCATCAAGCTGATGAGCTTCGCCCAGGACCGCGCCTACCAGCGCCGCTTCCCCTTCCTGACCAAGCTGACCTTCCCGCGCGGCGTCGCCGATCTGGTCCGCGACTTCCCGCCGGACGACATCAAGGTGCTGGCGCCGACCGCCAACCTGATCGTCCGCGACGACCTCCACCCGGCCCTGCAGACGCTGCTGCTGCAGGCGGCCAGCGAGGTGCATGGCAAATCCGGCTTCTTCCAGGATGCCGGCGAGTTTCCGGCCTACATGGACCAGA
>CAIXSK010000178.1 GCA_903922075.1 uncultured beta proteobacterium
TAGGCGTAGAAGCGGTTGGGCGGCGCGTCCGGATTGTTGCAGCCGTAGTCGGGCAGGTTGCAGCCGGTCTCGAAGGCCAGCGGCTCGAAATGCATGCCCGGCGCGTTGAGGTTCTCGTCTTTGCCGCGCCCGGTATGCACGCGGTAGAAGCCGCCGACGACATAGCGGTCGATCATGTAGATGACCGGCTCGGCGACCGCCTCGTGCAGCTTCTCGAAGGTGTGCACGCCTTCCTGGATGATCACCTCGGAGACCTCCTGGCCTTCCTTGATCACGCTCATCTTGTTGCGCTGCTTGCGGTTCAGCGCGATCACCTCGTCGGCGTCGCGCACCGTCATCACGCCCATGCCGTAGGTGCCGGCGTCGGCCTTGACGACTACGTAAGGCGTCTCGTCTATGTCGTACTCGCGGTACTTTTCCTTGACGATGTCGAGCACGGCGGCGACGTTGGCGGCCAGGCATTCCTCGCCCTGGCGCTCGTGGAAATTGACGCTGCGGCAGACCGAGAAGGCCGGGTTGATGCGCCACGGGTCGATGCCGATGGCCTTGGCGAAATCGTTGGCGACCTGGTCGTAGGCGGCGAAGTGGTTGGACTTGCGGCGCACCGCCCAGCCGGCATGGACCGGCGGCAGCACGACCTGGTCGTCGAGGCCCTGCAAGATCTCCGGGATGCCGGCCGACAGGTCGTTGTTGAGCAGGATGGCGCAGGGGTCGAAGCCGTCCAGGCCGAGCCGGTAAGGCGTGCGGACCAGCGGTTCGAGCAAGAGGCTGGCGCCGTTCGGCAGCTCGATCGTGGTCGGTTCGGTAATCTCCGGCAGCAGCGTGCCGATGCGCACGTTCAGCCCGGTCTGCTTGAGGATGGCGGCGATCTGCGCGACGTTCTGCAGGTAGAACTGGTTGCGCGTGTGGTTCTCGGGGATCAGCAGCAGGCTGCGCGCATCCGGGCAGAATTTCTCGATGGCGCTCATCGCCGCCTGGACGCACAAGGGCAGGAAGGCCGGATTGAGGTTGTTGAAGCCGCCGGGGAAGAGGTTGGTATCGACCGGCGCCAGCTTGAAGCCGGAATTGCGCAGATCAACCGACGAATAAAACGGCGGCGTGTGTTCCAGCCACTGGCCGCGCAGCCAGTGTTCGATCTGCGGGCTGGCCGCCAGGAAGCGGCGTTCCAGTTCGAGCAGGGGCCCGGACAGGGCGGTGGTCAGGTGGGGAACCATGTGCTGAGTCTCAATCCCGGGATTTTTATTGTGGCCGCAAATCTTACACCGCAGTGCACAAATAGGGGGCGGCATTCCGCGGCCAATCCCTTGAAAGAAGGTAAAATTCGGCCCTTCGTTTTAGCGTTATTTTCAGATTGGAATCGCCGTGCTCGTCGCCGCCAACATCACCATGCAGTTCGGGGCCAAACCCCTGTTCGAGAACGTCAATGTCAAATTCGGCGAAGGCTATCGCTACGGCCTGATTGGCGCCAACGGGGCGGGCAAGTCGACCTTCATGAAGATCCTCTGCGGCGCCCTGGAATCGTCGGCCGGCAACGTCTCGAAGGACAAGCATGAGCGCATGGCCTACCTGAAGCAGGACCAGTTCGCTTACGAAGACATGCGCGTGCTCGACGTCGTGATGATGGGCCACGAGGAAATGTGGGCCTGCATGAGCGAACGCGACGCCATCTACGCCAATCCGGAAGCGACTGAAGACGACTACATGAAGGCCGCCGACCTCGAACACCAGTTCGGCGAATACGACGGCTACACCGCCGAATCGCGGGCCGGCGAACTGTTGCTCGGCGTCGGCATCCCGACCGAACAGCACAACGGCCCGATGAGCCAGGTGGCGCCCGGCTGGAAACTGCGTGTGCTGTTGTGCCAGGCGCTGTTCGCCAACCCGGACATCCTGCTCCTCGATGAGCCGACCAACAACCTCGACATCAACACCATCCGCTGGCTGGAAGACATGCTGAATAATCGTGACTCGACGATGATCATCATCTCGCACGACCGCCACTTCCTGAATCAGGTCTGTACCCACATGGCCGACCTCGACTACGGCAAGATCACCACCTACGCCGGCAATTACGACGACTTCATGGAAGCCGCCCAGCAGGCCCGCGA
>CAIXSK010000179.1 GCA_903922075.1 uncultured beta proteobacterium
GAATCCGGCTACTTGCGTCCGCTCGCCTTCTACGGCTCGGAAAAGATGGGGGTCTCGCCCAAGGGTGCCAAGGTGCACGTCATCATCGCCGCCTGGCCGTGGGGCGCCTACCTCGGCGAGGAAGGCATGCAGCGCGGCATCCGCATCAAGACCTCGTCCTACACCCGCCACCACGTGAACATCACGATGGTCCGCGCCAAGGCCTCGGGCAACTACATGAACTCGATCCTGGCCAACAACGAGGCCACCGGCGACGGCTACGACGAAGCCCTGCTGCTCGATCCGGAAGGCTACGTCTGCGAAGGTGCCGGTGAAAACATCTTCATCGTCCGCAACGGCAAGCTCTACACGCCGGACCTCACCGCCTGCCTGGAAGGCATCACCCGCGCCACGGTCATTCAACTGGCCGGCGAAATGGGCATCGAGGTCATCGAAAAGCGGATTACCCGCGACGAAGTCTACTGCGCCGACGAAGCCTTCTTCACCGGCACCGCCGCCGAAGTGACGCCGATCCGCGAACTCGACGGCCGCCAGATCGGCGTCGGCCATCGCGGCCCGATCACCAAGGCGCTGCAGGAAAAATACTTCGACGTGGTCTACGGCCGCTCCGCGGCGCATGCCGACTGGCTGGCCACCGTCTAATTCAGGGAGAACAAGATGTCCGACAACAAGACCGTTGAAATCACCGCCCACGACCTGCCGCTGCACTGCCCGACGCCGAATGCGCCGCTCTGGAGCCAGCATCCGCGCGTCTTCCTCGACGTCCTGAAGACCGGCGAGACGACCTGCCCGTACTGCAGCACCAAGTACGTCTTCAAGGGCGAAGCGCCCAAGGGTCATCACTGATCTGACGTGGTTTTCAATTCTGGATCGAAGCCTGGCCTTCGATCCGGGACAGCCTCTGCACGGAGCCCCCGAACCATGAGCAAACCGGCCAGTTTCGCCTCGCCGGACGATGTCGAGCACGCCTTCTACGAGGCCCTCGCGCAGGGCGACGCCGATCTGCTGATGCTGGTCTGGGCCGAGGACGAAGAAACGCTCTGTGTGCACCCCACCGGGGTCCGCCTGCTCGGCGAGAGCCCGATCCGGGAAAGCTGGCGCAGCATTTTCACCAACGCCCGCCTGCGCGTGCAGGCCGAGCCGGTCGCCCATTGGCAAGGCACAGTCATGGCCATCCACCACCTGACCGAAATCCTCTTTGTCGGCGACGACCCCAGCCCGCACGGCCCGTTGCACGTCACCCACGTGTACATGCGCGGCGCCCACGGCTGGCGACTGGTCAGCCGCCACGCCTCGGCCGCCGACGACGGCCACCAGGCGATGGCCGAAGCCGTGCCGCACACCCTGCATTGAAACCCTACCAGGCTCCGAGCTGGCTGCCTGGCGGTCAGGCCCAAACGCTGTGGCCACTGCTGATCAAACCCCGTCCGCTGAAACTACGCCGCGAACGCTGGGAAACGCCGGATGGCGATTTCATCGACGTCGATCACGTCGACGGGCCTCCCGACGCTCCGCTGCTGGTGCTCTTCCACGGCCTCGAAGGCAGTGCGCGCAGCCATTACGCCATCTCGACCGCCCGTGCCTGCAAGGCGGCTGGCTGGCGCCTTGCCCTGCCGCACTTCCGCGGCTGCTCGGGCGAACTGAACCGCCGGCCGCGCGCCTACCATTCCGGCGACTCGACTGAAATAGACTGGATCCTGCGCCGCCTGCACGCCGCCAACGGCCAGCGCCAAGTCCACGCCGCCGGCATCTCGCTGGGGGGTAATGCCCTGCTCAAATGGGCCGGGGAGCGCGGCTCGACCGCCGGCGAACTGGTCAGCGGCGTTGCCGCCATCTGCGCCCCGCTCGACCTTGCCGCCTGCGGCCACCATCTGGCCACCGGTTTCAACCGGATCTACACCCAGCATTTCCTGAAGACCCTGAAAGCCATCTCGGCCGCCCGCCTGCGCCAGCATCCCGGGCTATTCGATGGCCAGCGCATGCAGCAGGCGATCAACCTTTTCCAGTTCGACGATGTGGTGACCGGCCCGATCCATGGCTTTGCCGGCGCCGCCGATTACTGGCAGCGCGCCTCGGCCAAACCCTGGCTGCAATCGATCGCCGTGCCGACGCTTGCCGTCAATCCGAAAAACGACCCTTTTTTACCCGCCCGCCACCTCCCGACGCGCGCTGAAGTGAGTTCCTTCGTGTGCCTCGAACAAGCGGCCACCGGTGGTCACGTCGGTTTCGTCAGCGGCGTCTTCCCGGGAAACCTGGACTGGCTGCCGCAAAGGCTTCTACACTTCTTTCTTTTCGAAACGTCATAAACATTCATCATGAGCCAACTTCCTGCAGAAATCTTCAAGGCCTACGATATCCGGGGCATTGTAAACAAGTCGCTGACCGCCGACGTCGTCCGCCAGATCGGCCATGCGCTCGGTTCACTGGCCGTCGAACAGGGTCAGAAGGCCATCGCGGTCGGTCGCGATGGCCGCCTGTCCGGCCCGGAACTGGCCGGTGCCTTGATGGACGGCATTTGCGCCGCGGGCATCGACGCCATTGACGTCGGTTGCGTACCGACTCCGCTGACCTATTTCGCCGCCTACGAACTGGGCTGCAACTCCTGCGTCTCGGTCACCGGCAGCCACAATCCGCCCGACTACAACGGCCTGAAGATGGTCGTCGGCGGCACGACGCTGGCCCTGGAAGCCATCCAGGACCTGAAAAAACGCATCGAGGCCGGTAACCTGAAGCACGGCCAGGGTCAGCGCCACAGCGCCGACATCAAGGCCGCCTACGTTGAAAAAATTGTCGGCGACGTCAAGCTGGCCCGCCCGATGAAGATCGTCATGGATTGCGGCAACGGCGTCGCCGGTGCGATCGCACCGGAACTGTTCAAGCGCCTCGGTTGCGAGATCGTGCCGCTGTTCTGCGAAGTCGACGGCAATTTCCCGAACCACCATCCCGATCCGTCGAAACCGGAAAACCTGGCCGACGTCATTCGCGCGCTCAAGGAGACCGATGCCGAAATCGGCATCGCCTTCGACGGCGACGGCGACCGCCTGGGTGTCGTCACCAAGGATGGCGAGATCATCTACCCGGATCGCCAGCTGATGCTGTTCGCGGCCGATGTGCTGTCCCGCGTCCCCGGCGGCCAGATCATCTACGACGTCAAATGCACCCGCCTGCTCGCCCCGTGGATCCGGCAACACGGCGGCGTGCCGCTGATGTGGAATACCGGCCACGCGCTGGTCAAGGCCAAGCTCAAGGAAACCGGCGCCCCGCTGGCCGGCGAGATGTCCGGCCACACCTTCTTCAAGGAGCGCTGGTACGGTTTCGACGACGGCCTGTACACCGGCGCCCGCCTGCTCGAAATTCTCTCCCGGGCCGGCGATGCCAATCCGCTGCTGAAAAACCTGCCCAACTCGCCATCAACGCCGGAACTGAACATCAAGATGGCCGAAGGCGAGCCCTTCACCCTGATCGACAAGCTCAAGGCCGAAGGCAAGTTCGACGGTGCCGAGGAAATCATTACCATCGACGGCGTGCGGGTAGAATACAAGGATGGTTTCGGCCTGGCCCGCCCCTCGAATACGACGCCGGTTGTCGTGCTCCGCTTCGAAGCCGACAACAACACGGCGCTGGAACGCATCCAGGCCGGTTTCCGGCAGGCGCTGCTAGCCGTCTGGCCGGGACTCCAACTACCGTTTTAAGGGATATTCGTGAGCGAAGCAGCCGCCGACCAGCTTTTTCTCGGGCGTCAGCCCATTCTGGATCGCGACC
>CAIXSK010000180.1 GCA_903922075.1 uncultured beta proteobacterium
CTACATCAAGGCCGGCGAGGGCTCCAGCTCCAACCCCGGCGTTGCCCGCTTCTCCACCAAGATCAACGAGTTGCGCGCCCAGAATAGCTTGAACGCCGTGGTTTCAGCCGGTGACATGATTGGTGCCAGCCCGCTGACCTCGGCCCTGTTCAAGGACGAGCCGACCATCGAGGCGATGAACCGTATCGCCATCGACTTCAACGCTGTCGGCAATCACGAATTTGACGAAGGCAAGACCGAACTGCTTCGCATGCAGAACGGTGGCAACCACCCGACCGATGCTTTCACCGGCCTGGGCCTCCCCGTCGACAAGCGCGCCGATGGCGAATTCGCCGGTGCCAAGTTCAAGTTCCTGGCGGCCAATGTGGTTGAAACCGGCTTGGGCTCAACCGTATTCCCTGCCGTTGGCATCAAGAATTTCCTCGGCAACAAGGTTGCCTTCATCGGCATGACGCTGGAAGGCACGCCGACCATCGTCTCCCCCTCCGGCGTCACCGGTCTGGAATTCAAGGACGAAGCTGAAACCGTCAATGCCCTGATCCCGACCCTGCAGGCTCAAGGCGTCAAGAGCGTCGTCGTGCTGATCCACGAAGGCGGCGTAGACACCACCAGCAACGTCAACGACTGTACCGGTATCTCCGGCCCGATCGTCGATATCGTCAATCGCCTCGACGCCGAGGTAGACCTGGTCATTTCCGGCCACACCCACCAGGCTTACAACTGCCTGATCAACAACAAGGCCGGCCAACCGGTTCGCGTCACATCGGCCGGCCAGTATGCCCGCAATCTCTCCGACATCGACATGGTCATCGACACCAAGACCAAGAATGTCCTTACTGTCGCCGCCACCAATATAACCACCGGCACCACCACCGCTGAAGACCCTGCACTGATCGACCTCGTCGCGCACTATGCCGCCGAATCCGCCGTGCCGGCCGGCCGCGTGATCGGCAAGATTACTGCAGCCATCAGCCGTACTGCCAACGCCGCCGGTGAATCCGCTCTGGGCGACGTCATCGCCGACGCCCAACTCGACGCCACCAACGACGCCGACAACGGCCAGGCAGTGGTCTCCTTCATGAACCCGGGTGGCATCCGTGCCGACCTGCCCTACAACCTGCAGAACCTCGCCGTCACCCCGGCGATCCCCTACGACGGCGCCGTCACCTACGGCAACGCCTTCACCGTCCAGCCCTTCGGCAACGCCCTGGTGACCATGACGCTGACCGGTGCCCAGATCCAGACCCTGCTGCGCCAGCAGTTCCCGGGCTGCGGCCAGGCCGCCGGTACCCTCCGCATCATGCAGGTCTCCAATGGCTTTACCTACGCCTGGAACAGCGCCTATCTCGGCACCGACGCCGGTGGCAAGACATGGGTCACCGACTGCGCCAACATCGTCGACAACGCCAGCATCATGATCAACGGTGTGGCCCTCGACCCGGCTGCCTCCTACCGCGTTACCGCCAATAACTTCATGGCCGACGGCGGCGATGCTTACGCCGTCTTCAAGGATGGCACTGAGCGCCTCGGCGGCGCCGTCGATACAGA
>CAIXSK010000181.1 GCA_903922075.1 uncultured beta proteobacterium
CGCCTGCTGCAGGTCGCCGATTTCGTCGCCGGGATGACCGATTCCTATGCCGTCGATATGTACCGCAAGCTCAAGGGCTTCGATTTGCCGACCTGATTTCTACCCGATTGCGATAAGCGCCTTGAACTGCGACAATTCGTGCCAAAACGAACTATAACTTTTGGCTGACTTGGCGGATGCGCCGGGCTGATCAATTTTCGGGGACAACCATGTTTTTTTCTGGTGGTAAACAACTGGCGGCACTGACGCAGGAACTGGAAGCGGCTCGGGCGAGGGAACTGGCTCTGGAGGCCCAGATTCAGGGTCTCCGGCGCGACCTGAGCGCGCAGGAAAATGCGGCAAACCAAAAAAACCGGGAATGCGATGCGCTGAGAGGCATTCTCCGCAACCTGGCCTCGTTCAGCGAAACGCTGGGCGGTTCGCAGGCCAGCCTGGCGCAAATGGCCGCCATGCTGAAGGACGAGCGAAACGAGGCGGTCGAGGCGACCGAAGTGTCGATTGCCAGCGGACAGGCGACCACCGAGATCGCTTCCAACCTGCATCGGCTGGCTGAGGATTCGGCCGTGACGGCCCGGGAGGTTGAAGGCCTGGCCACCCAGGCCGGCGAAATCGGCAAGATCGTTCAATTGATTCACGAAATCGCCGACCAGACCAATCTGCTGGCCCTCAATGCCGCCATCGAGGCGGCGCGGGCCGGTGAGGCAGGCCGCGGTTTCGCCGTGGTGGCCGACGAGGTCAGGAAGCTGGCTGAACGCACCTCCAAGGCGACGGCCGATATCGAGAGCCTGGTTTCGGGCATCACCCAGAACTCCTCGACGGCCAAGGATGCGATGGAGGATCTGTCGCGCACGGCCGACGATTTCAGCAAGCGCGGCAGCCGGGCCACCGAAGATATGCAGCAACTGATGAAGCTGTCCCGGAAAATGGAAGAAGTCATCGCCGGTGGCGCCCTGAAAAGCTTCATCGAGGTCGCCAAGGTCGATCACCTGGTCTTCAAGTTCCGCGTCTACATGGGCCTGTTCGGTCTGATCGAACTGCACGGTGGGGATGTCGCTTCGCATACCGCCTGCCGGCTCGGCAAGTGGTACTACGAAGGCGAGGGGCGCGACTGCTTCAGCCGTCTGGCCGGCTACCGCGAAATCGAGGCACCGCACATCGAGGTGCACAAGATGGGGATCGCGGCGCTGGACGCCAAGCACAAGGGCGATGTCGACAGCATGTTGCGGCACGTCGAGCTGATGGAGCGGGCGAGCGTCAGCGTCATCGACAACCTGCAGCGCATGGCCGATACGGCCATGACCGACCCGGCCATTCTTTGCCATAGCTGAGCGCGACCGCCGGCCTGTAACGGGCCGGCATCCTTGATGGCCTGATTTTTCGCTTGCCAAAAAGCGATTACTGTACAAAAATACAGTCAATGGTTTTTAGCGGAGATCGGCCATGAAACTCACGCCCCGTCAGCAGGAAATTCTCGACTTCATCAAGAGCACGCTGGAAGTGCTCGGCGCGCCGCCGACGCGGGCGGAAATTGCCAGTGCCTTCGGGTTCGCCTCGCCCAACGCGGCCGAAGATCACCTCAAGGCCCTGGCCAAGAAGGGTGCCATCATCCTCGAACCCGGTTCGGCGCGCGGTATCCGGCTGGTCGAGCAGCTTGGCCTGCCGCTGATCGGCAGTGTCGCCGCCGGTTCGCCGATTCTCGCCGTCGAAAACGTACAGGGGCGCTATGCGCTCGATGCCGGCCTGTTTTCGCCGAAAGCCGATTTCCTGCTCAAGGTGCGCGGCCTGTCGATGATCGACGCCGGCATCTTCGACGGCGACCTGCTCGCCGTGCATAAAACCACCCAGGTTCGCGACGGCCAGATCGTCGTCGCCCGGCTCGACGAGGAAGTCACCGTCAAGCGCCTGGAGCGCAGCGGCGGGCAGATCCGCTTGATCGCCGAGAACCCCGACTTCGAACCGATCATCGTCAATCCCGAAGAGGTCGAATTCGCCATCGAAGGCATCGCCGTCGGCCTGATCCGCGGAGCCGTTTCGAAGCTCTCATGAACGCCATGCCGTCGCCGATCCCTTTGGCCGACGTGCTGGCCCGGGGCGATGTCTGGCGCGGCGACACGCTGGCGGCGCTGCCGGCAGCCGCCATTCCGAGTGGCCATGCCGAACTCGATGCTGAACTGCCGGGCGGCGGCTGGCCGCGTGGCAACCTGACTGAAATCCTCGTCGACCGCAGCGGGGTCGGCGAAATGAGCCTGCTGCTGCCGGCGCTGGCCCGACTGTCGGCCGATGGTGGCTGGCTGGCGCTGGTGGCGCCACCCTGGTTGCCGTATGCGCCGGCCTGGGCGCTGGC
>CAIXSK010000182.1 GCA_903922075.1 uncultured beta proteobacterium
GGAGCACCGGTGCGACTTCAAGCCAGTTCCGGCGCGAATACCTTTACGTCGGCATTCGCTGGGACTATCGATAAGCTGTCGCCGTATCATCGTTACCGGCCTGACCAAGCGTCCGGCCACCATCCTGTTTCAGGTAGGAAACCATGACAATCGTCTATATCGGCCTGGCCAGCATCATTATTTCGTTGGTCATGCTTCTGGCCCTTGGGAAATACGTCTCACACCGGCATTCATCCCCCGAACCCGGGATCGATGTCGCGGCATCGTTGCGGGAGTTGCTGATCGCCAGGGCGGAAGGGCGGATCGACCAGGGTGAGTTCGACCGTCGGCAGGCCGCGCTGCACGCCGCCGTACTGCAGTCACCCCAGGCCAGGGCACGGCTGACGCCCCAACTGTTGCGCCGGGGCTGGCCGCTCGTCGCCGTGCTTGTCCTGATTGCCATCTATGTGGGCTATGCCGGGTTCAAGGGCGACGACCAGGTTGGCGCTCCCGAGGCGACTTTCAATCTGTCGCCGGTCGAGCAGCCGGTCAAGGCCCCCTCGGGCGGCGACCTGAATACCGTGGTCAAGCGCCTGGCCGACAAGATGGCGGCCGACCCGAACAACGGCGAAGGCTGGCTGCTGCTGGCCAAGACCTACAACGAACTGCACAAGTACGGCGAAGCCGATGCCGCCTACGAAAAGGCCGCTGCGCTGCTGCCGGCGGACGCGACGATGCTGGCCGACTGGGCCGATACCCACGTCATGGCCAGGGATCGCCAGTGGGACGATGCCGGCCGGAAGATCGTCAAGCGTGCGGTGGCGGCCGATCCCAAGCACGTCAAGGCGCTGGCCCTGGCTGGCAGCGAGGCCTTCGACCGGGCCGACTACAAGGCGGCGATCGATTTCTGGAAGCGCATGAAGGCAGCGGCACCGGCCGATTCGATGGACGGCAAGCTGGCCGATGCCAACATCGCCGAAGCCAATGCCATGCTCTCCGGCAAGAAGCCGGCAGTTGCCGAGCAGGGCGTGTCGACCGGCGTTGTCGCTGGTGTCGTGACCTTGAACCCGAAACTGAAGGGCAAGGTATCGGCCGCCGACACGCTGTTCTTGACCGCCAAGGCCCCCGATGGCAGCGGGCCACCACTGGCCGTCTGGCGCTACCAGGGCAACGATTTTCCGATCGAATTCCGGCTCGACGACAGCTCGGCGATCATGCCGGGGCGGACGATTTCGCAGTTTCCCGAGGTTTTGATCAGCGCGAAAGTCTCCAAGAGCGGCAGCGCCGAACCTGCCAAGGGCGACATCCTTGCCGCGCCGGTCAAGACCAAACTGGGCAATACCACGCTGGCCATCGAACTGAACAGCGAGCGCTAGGCCCCGCGCAGCGTTGCCCGGCCGCGAAATGCTACGGTCGGCCGGAAATTTTGGCCAATTTTAAAAAAGCGCTAGAGGCCAGGCGGCCGCATTTTCAACATCCGTCGCCAGGCCGCCATCTGCCCGCTGCACCGCCGGGTTTATCGGGGTGCCGACAGGTAAAATGGCTGACCTATCTTCGCCGGCCATCCGCATGAACACCGAAATCAACTACAAAAACAACCCGCTCCACGGGGTCAGTCTGAAAACCCTGGTCACTGAAATCGTTAACCACTACGGTTACGATCTGCTGTTCGCCTATCTGAACATTCAGTGTTTCAAGAACAATCCGAGCATCGATGCCAGTGTGATATTCCTGAAGAAGACGGATTGGGCGCGCGAGAAGGTTGAAGGCTTTTACCTGTACCAATTCAAGAGTTTGCCGCGCGCTTCGGCCGAGCAGTTCGAACTGCCGCCGCGCGACCGCATCGTGCCGCCGGACCAGACGCCGGGCGCGCCGGCTGAACTCAGTATGGAAGATGCCGAACGCTTGCGCGAAAAACGGGCCAGAAAAGCGGCCGAGCACGACGCGGGAAAAGCCCGTCGTCCGTCAGCCCCCAGCAGGCGGCCGGCGAAAGATTCAAATGCCCCGGCGTCCAGTGATGCCGACCCCTGGGCAAAGTGGAAAAAATAGATCCGGCCTGCTGATACAGCACAGGCTTGATCCAGCGCCTTGCCTCAACTCCAGATGTGCTTCCTGTGGCTACAGTTGGCGGCAAGCTGAACGATTACAGGGAACACGCCTTACTCGTTCAGGCAACGGGAGGTCGGTTCAGATTCGATGCGCTCAAAACGCGTGCGACTGCCGTTGCCCTCAATCAGCACAAACACCCCGTCGCTCTCGCTCTCGATCCGATTGATGTCCAGTTCGGACACGCTATAGCGATCGCGCCAGACGAAATGTCCGGACTGGACCATCCAGTAGCCGATGTAATCCTGGGTTCGCGCCCCCTGCACCAGCGGTGCGACGCGATAGGAACCATCCTCGGACAAGGTCACGCGGTGCAGTTTAGGCCCCTGGATCGATGACCAGTGGCCGACGAAACGGCAGGGGATGTGCGGCCCCTCCTTGGTGCCCGTCCGCCCCTGGCCAAGCGATGGTACGGCTTTGAGCAAGCCACTGCTGCGATCCAGGCAGGCATCGGCATTTTCGAAGCAGGCCTGCGCCGGGAGGCTGCTTTGATAGCGATAGCGGTTGATGAGCGAGATCGCCAGGATTCCCAGCAGGATGGCCCAGAAGGCGATGCGGAGGGACGAGGGCCGGGGCCGTTTCGCGACGACGGCATCGGGTGCCGGTGCCGGTGCCGGTGCCGGTGCCGGTGCAGGTGCAGGTGCAGGTGCCGGTGCAGGTGCAGGGACCGCCGCGCGCTGCCGACGCCGACGCGCCCAATGCAAGGCACCGATCAGCGCCGCCAAGGCAAAGGCCTGCCACGTGAAGGTCGGAATGGCAGCTAGACGGCTGCGCAGATCAGTCTTTTCTTCCCCTGTTTCCGGGTTCGCGATGACGGCCTTGGGCTGCCATTCGGCAACCGGATCCTTGGCAAACACCGGCCTGATTTCTACGTCACTGTCGGCGCGTGGCACAAAGCCGGCACAGCCCGCCTTGCCGGCAAACAAGCCGCCGCCCTGGCCGCCGATTTGCCGGCCGGCGATGACGATCATGCCATTCTCCAAAGCCAGCAATTCGCTGAACGGTTCGACCTCGGCCGGCAGCGTATCCAGCTTCCGAGATTTGCCGGTACGGGGATCGAACAGGCTGGGCGGCGAAATGGACAGGGCGCAACCATCCGGCAGATAGACTGCGCTCCGTCCCATCGTCGGATGGCCCGGCGGATAGATGTAATCCCAGTAGGTCTTGGTGGGATTCCACAACAGTCGTGGCGCCGCACCGCGTCCTGCGACGGCACGTTGTTGATCGCCGATGCTCAGGGTGTGGTCGACGATGGGCGCCATGCGTTCCCAATAGCGGGCGGCCAGCGCGCTGATATCAAGGCGCTCCTCGCTGCCGGCCGGTGTCGTCATCACCAGTTCGGCCAACGGCTTGGTAGTACGGACGGGGGTGCCGTAATTCACGCCCTTGGTCTGCCATTCGACGCGTGCAGCGTCCCAGCGGCGGTTGGCTTCATCGAAAACAAAGGCTTCCTCGCTGTTGACGATTGCCACGGCGCGGCCGCCGGGCAGCAAACCCAGCTCGATTTCCCAGTCGATGCCTTTCGTTCCCAGCACCGTGCCGCAGGGTGTCCACGCCTGGTTGGCGAGATCAGGGGCACTCATCGCGCATTTCAAGCCGTTCTGGCGCTCCCCGCCGGCACCAAGGCCAATGACCGCCCCCGAGGGCAAGCGGAGCAGGCGCGACACGTTGGCGCGCAGCTCGGTCAGTTCTCCGGCTGCTTGCCATTCATCCGATTCGACCGACCACCTGTAGGCAAGCTGTTTCGTGCGCTCCCCGACCTTCATCTGCCCTGCGAGAATGACCGATTGCCTGTCGTACGCAGCGACCGTAGGCTTTTCGTACCATTGCCATGGGCGATCCTTTTCCATTAGCCCGCCCGGTTTCCAATGCCAGACGCGGGCCCGCCCGAATATCCTGGCGCTGCCATCCGGCCGGGGGCTGATCGTCGGCCGGAAGTCGTAGACGCCTTCTTCGTACAGGAGCGTGGACGCCACTTCCCAACGATCTTCGCTGGCCAACCAACGATAGGCGAATGCCAGGTAGCTCGACTCATCACCGAGTGAGGCATGGCGATCAAGGAGCGGCGACACCAGCACGTCGCCGTTGGCGAGCAGCGCGGCATCGTGGAAGCCGACGGGCCTGGGCAAGGGCGCCAGCCGGCGCCAATGTCCGGTTGCCGGGCTCCATATCTCGGCACTGACCAGGCGCTTCCCATCGCGGCCAAAGCCGCCGGTGACCAGCACGCTGCCATCCTTCAAACGCAAGGCACGATGGCCGAAACGTGCTTCGCCCATCGGCGCGACGGGTTGCCAGCTGCCGGCCTGGCGATCCCAGCGCTCGACGCTCGCCAAGGCCTTGCCATCCTGGCCGAAGCCGCCGCTGACCAGTACTCCATCGTCGTCCAGCACGACGGTCGCATGGCTGGCGCGTGCCTGCTCCATGAGGGGGGCCGCCTCGACCCTGTCGCCGCGCAGCCATTCGACGCTGGCCAGGACCGGGAAATCGCCCGAGCCCAGAGAGGGGTCGCGCTGCCCACCGACCAGCAGCACACTATCGTCGCTCAGGCGGGATGCCGTGTGGTAAATCCGCCCTTCGCGCAGATCGGGGGCTGTTTCCCAAACCAGGCTCGTACCATTCAAACGGGCAACGCGCCGATACTCCGGAAATCCGATAGGGTCGTCTGCCAGCTTGTTGGCGTCGCACAAGCCCCCCGTGATCAGCACGCCACCATCCTGCATCGGCGTCACCACCTGGAGGTAGGGATGCCCCTCGCACTCGGATAGCGAGGTCAGCATCTTCCAGCCCTGGCGCTCAGGGAGCCAGATCCACGGTTCCCGCCGCATGCTCGGGAGAAAATCCCCGGAGTGGACGCGCTCGACCAGCGCAGCGTTGTATTTGGGGTGGCCGGCATCGGGCGCGGCAAGCCAGTAATCGCCATGCAGGAAATAGCGGCCCTGCCCCAGATCGGTAACCGTATGGCCGATCCGTCGTTCCGGATAGCCGCCGACCGTCCGCAGGTCGCCCAGCGGCTGTTCCGGCGAGGCCGGCGTCTGGGCCAATACCGCCATGCCGAACAGGGTTAGCGCAGCCAGGCCTAGCCCCTTTGCCAGGCAGGCCGAGAGAGTGTTGTGTTGACGGAACATGATGCGGCCTACCCCGGTGAGCGCCACGGCAATTGGGAACGGCCGACTGTCTGCCGCCAGAAGATCCTCCCCTTCTGGCGACGGCCATTGCTTATATTGCCAACATCATAACGAGAGTTCGTGGCCGGTAAAAGCTCGTCGCCACCGAGCCATGGCGGAACGGTTCAGGACAGAAGGCCTTGGCGCGTTCAAACGGTGGCGGAGTATCGCGATGGGGAAGCCGAAAATCAGAATCCGCCGGCCAGGTGGCGGTGCGGCAGCCTGGCTCTTCAATACGTCTTGTAGGGCAGGAATTTGCCGCTCATGGTGATCTTGATGCGGTCGCCCTTGGGGGCGGCACCGATGCCCGTGCTTATTGCGATCGGCATCGGAGCCCGCATGTGCGAGGCGTTGTATTCGTGGTTCAGCACCCTGTCACGGACCAGGGCTCAGCCGGAGGACTTGATCATCTGCACGTTCATGCCCTACGCCCTGTAGAAGCCGAGCGCTTTATTCCACCAGTCGGGTTGCCTGCCTGCGCAGGCCGGAGAGAATCGTTTCGGCCACGTCTTGCGGAAAACCGGCCGGCAGCTGTTGGCTGACTTTGTCGATTACCTCTTCCACTTCAGCGCCGATTTCTTCAGCTAGGCGCTCGGCGCTGGCGGCGCCCAGGCCGACTTGTTGGGCCTGGGCGAGCCAGTGGCGGCGGTAGATTTTGTCGATCAGGTAGTGGTTGGTGCTGCCGTGCACGGCCATGGCGAGGCGGGCTTTTTGCGGGGCGATCTGCTGTTTGCCAGTGCCAATGATGGGGTGGGCCGAGAGCACGTCGTAGATGGGTGTGGCGCGGTAGCGGCCGCCTGCATGGTGGGCGATGCTGAAGTTCTTGGCGTGGCCGTCGGGCGCGGCGAGCAGCCAGAAGACGATCTGGGCTTTGAAGAAGTTGATCCGGTCCTGCTCGGCGCGCTCCGAGCCGAGCAGCTGGGCCATGATGGCGGCGATGCCCGGCCCGCCTTCGGACTGGTACTTGCGCAGCGGCGAGGTGCCGGTGGCCTGGCACATGTCTTCCTGCGGCAGGCGGACGATCCAGCTGCCGTCGCTGGCGGGGGTGCGGTCGAAGCGTTCGACGACGAGGACTTTCTGGTCTTCGAAAAC
>CAIXSK010000183.1 GCA_903922075.1 uncultured beta proteobacterium
CCCGAGAGCATGGTGCCGCAGGTACGGTTGACGTTGATGATCGAGGTCTCGATCTGGACCTTCTGGCCCTTTTCCAGCGCCGGCTTGGCCTGTTCGATCAGCTTGTGAGCGAGCGCCTTGTTGAGCCCGTGATCCTGGCCTTCGGTGTGGCGACGCGAGACGTCGGCCGGCACGTTCGGCTGGTAGAAGATCTTGCTGAAATCGAGGCCCTTGGCCTTCCAGTGTTCGATACCGGCGCGGGTGTCGAGCAGGTCGGCACGACCGATCAGGTCGTCGAACTTGCGGATACCCAGCTGAGCCATGATTTCACGGACTTCCTCGGCGACGAAGAAGAAGAAATTCACGACATGCTCCGGCTGACCGGAGAAGCGCTGACGCAGCACCGGATCCTGGGTGGCAACGCCGACCGGACAGGTGTTGAGGTGGCACTTGCGCATCATGATGCAGCCTTCGACGACCAGCGGTGCCGTGGCAAAGCCGAATTCGTCGGCACCGAGCAGGGCGCCGACGACGACGTCGCGGCCGGTCTTCATCTGGCCGTCGACCTGAACGCGGATACGCGAACGCAGGCGGTTAAGCACCAGCGTCTGCTGGGTTTCGGACAGGCCGAGTTCCCACGGCGTTCCGGCGTGCTTGATCGACGACTGCGGCGAAGCGCCGGTACCACCGTCGAAGCCGGCGATCACGACGTGATCGGCCTTGGCCTTGGCGACACCGGCAGCGACCGTGCCGACGCCGACTTCGGAAACCAGCTTGACCGAGATCGAAGCGCGAGAATTGGCATTCTTCAGGTCATGAATCAGCTGCGCCAGATCTTCGATCGAGTAGATGTCGTGGTGCGGCGGCGGGGAAATCAGGCCGACGCCCGGCACCGAGTGACGCAGGAAGCCGATGTACTCGGACACCTTGTGACCCGGCAACTGACCGCCTTCGCCCGGCTTGGCGCCTTGCGCCATCTTGATCTGGATCTGGTCGGCATTGACCAGGTATTCCGTGGTCACGCCAAAGCGGCCGGAAGCGACCTGCTTGATCGCGGAACGCAGCGAATCGCCTTCCTGGAAGGTGTAGTCGCGTTCGATACGCGAAGCACCGACGACGTCGGAGAGCTTCTGGCCGGCCTTCAGTGGCTGGAAGCGCTTGGCATCCTCGCCGCCTTCACCGGTGTTCGACTTGCCGCCGATGCGGTTCATCGCGATGGCCAGCGTGGTGTGGGCTTCGGTCGAGATCGAACCGAGCGACATCGCACCGGTCGCAAAGCGCTTGACGATTTCCTTGGCCGGCTCGACTTCTTCCAGCGGAATCGCTGCGCCTTGCGGCTTGAATTCGAACAGGCCGCGCAGGGTCAGGTGACGCTTGGTCTGATCGTTGATCAGCTTGGCGTATTCCTTGTAGGTCTCGTACTTGCCGGAGCGGGTGGAATGCTGCAGCTTGGCGATCGAATCCGGCGTCCACACGTGCTCTTCGCCACGGATGCGGTAGGCGTAGTCGCCACCGGCATCGAGCATGGTGGCGAGCACCGGGTCGGCCGAGAAGGCTTCGTTGTGCAGGCGAATGGCTTCTTCAGCCACTTCGAAGACGCCGATACCCTCGATATTGGACGGCGTACCGGTGAAATACTTCTCGATGAAGTCCTTCTGCAGGCCGATGGCTTCGAAAATCTGGGCGCCCGTGTAGGACATGTAGGTCGAGATGCCCATCTTGGACATGACCTTGTTCAGACCCTTGCCGATCGCCTTGATGAAGTTCTTGACATACTTCTCGGCCTTTTCGGCATCACCCTTGGCAAAGCTCTCGATGGTTTCGAGCGCTAGGTAGGGATGGACTGCCTCGGCGCCGTAGCCGCCGAGCAGCGCGAAGTGGTGCACTTCACGCGCCGAGCCGGTCTCGACAACCAGGCCGGCGCTGGTGCGCAGACCC
>CAIXSK010000184.1 GCA_903922075.1 uncultured beta proteobacterium
TGGAGCGGCAGAAGAGTCTCGAACTCTCGACCTCAACCTTGGCAAGGTTGCGCTCTACCAACTGAGCTACTGCCGCGTCAAACAGAGCGCGCATTATAGGCGACACAAGGGAATTGTCAACATTGCCCCTTAATTTTCTGCACTGCGTTTGGCGATCTCCGGCCAGGCCATGCGCAGGTAGTAGCCCATGGACCACAGCGTCAATAAAGTGGCAATCCAGATCAGCCAGTTGCCGACCACTTTCATGTCGATGCCGGCCAACGGGGCGTAATACAGCAGCATGGGCAATGCCAGCATTTGCGCCGCGGTCTTGATCTTGCCGAGCATTGACACGGCAACGCTCTTTGCGGCGCCGATCTTGGCCATCCATTCGCGCAGCGCAGAAATGGTGATTTCCCGACCGATGATGATCATGGCGACGATGGCGTCGGTTCTGCCGAGTTGGACGAGGACGATCAGGGCGGCTGCGACCATCAGCTTGTCAGCGACGGGGTCGAGGAAGGCGCCGAAGGCGGAAGTCTGATTCAGTTTGCGGGCCAGGTAGCCGTCTGCCCAGTCGGTCAACGCGGCAGAAACGAAAATCAGCGTCGCTGCCAGATCGCGCTCATGCGCGGTGGCCCACCCTGCCGGCAGGTAATAGACGGCAATCAGCAGGGGTATGGCGACGATGCGCAGCCAGGTCAGGAAAATGGGCAGGTTGAAAGGCATGGTTCAGTGTAATGCGGAATATATCTTTTCGGCCAATTCCCGGCTGACGCCGGGCACTTGGGCCAGTTGTTCCGGGCTTGCCGCAAGGACGCCCGGCAAGCCACCAAAGCGCGCGACAAGTGCCTTTCGCCGGGCAGGACCAATTCCGGGCAGGCTTTCCAGCGTCGAAGTTTTTCTCGCCTTGCCGCGCTGGGCGCGATGGCCGGTGATGGCAAAGCGGTGGGCTTCGTCGCGGATTTCCTGGATCAGGTGCAGCGCCGGGTGTTGCGGTGGCAATTGTAGCGGCTCCCGGCCTTCCGGGAAAATCAGGGTTTCCAGCCCGGGTTTGCGTTCTTCGCCTTTGGCGACACCGATCATCGGCAAATGGGTCAGGCCGATATCAGCGAGCGCGGCGAAGGCGGAGGCGACCTGCCCTTTTCCGCCATCGATCAGGATCAGGTCCGGTGCAGTGCCTTCACCCGAGGCCAGGCTGTCGTATCGTCGGGTGACCGCTTGACGCATGGCGGCGTAGTCGTCGCCGGGCTGGATGTCGCGGATGTTGAAGCGGCGGTAATCGCTCTTCTTCATCCGGTTGCCGTCGTAAACCACGCAGGAGGCGACGGTAGCTTCGCCCATGGTGTGGCTGATGTCGAAGCACTCGATCCGGGAAATCGGTTCGGGTAATTGCAGCGCTTCCTGCAGGGCAGCCAGGCGCTGCTCCTGCTGGGCGGTGGCCTGGTTTCGGGCCAGAACGGCGAGCCGGGCATTCTGCAAGGCCATGTTGATCCAGGCCTTGTGCGTCAGGCTTCGGGCTTCCTGGATCGGTACTGGACGGCCGGCCAGTTCGGCCAGCGTGGTTTCGGTTTCGCCAGGGTCGTCTTCGGTTGGCAAGGGAGAAACCAAGATACGCGTTGGTGCCGGATGGAGGGCGTAATGTTGGCGAAGGAAGGCAGCGCAGGCATCCGATGGCTCGGAGTCGCCTGCGTTGCTGGGAAAGAACGGTCGGTCGCCAAGATGCCGGCCGCCACGGACCATGGCCAGATTGACGCACAACTGCCCTGCTTCCCTGATGGCGACGAGAATGTCGATGTCTTCGCCCTTGCTGCTGGAGACGAATTGTTTTTCCTGGACCTGGTGCAACGACTGGATCTGGTCACGGAAGATCGCCGCCTGTTCGAATGCCAGGCGGGCCGAGGCTTCTTCCATGGCTTTGTTCAGGCGCCGGGTGACTTCCTGTTGCTTGCCATGCAGGAACATGGCGGCGAGCTGGACATCGGCAGCGTAGTCGTCGGGGGCAATGAGGCCGACGCAGGGGCCGCTGCAGCGTTTGATCTGGTAGAGCAGACATGGCCGGGAGCGGTTCGAAAACACGGTGTCTTCACAGGTTCGCAGGCGGAACATCTTTTGCAGCAGGTGGATGCTGTCGCGGACCGCCCAGGACGACGGATAGGGTCCGAAGTAATCGGCCTTGCGGTCGGGGTTGCCACGAAAGAAACCCAGTCGCGGGAACCTGCCTTTGCTCAATACGATGTAGGGATAGGATTTGTCGTCGCGGAACAGGATGTTGTAGCGCGGCGCCAGCGACTTGATCAGGTTGTTTTCAAGGAGGAGCGCTTCGGCTTCGGTGCGGGTCGCCGTGGTTTCGATCGCCGCGATCTGGCTGACCATGTGGGCGATGCGCGGACTGGCCAGATTTTCACGAAAATACGAGGCGACCCGTTTTTTTAGATTCTTGGCCTTGCCGACGTAGAGCACGTTGCCGCCGGCGTCCAGCATGCGGTAGACGCCGGGCAGTTCGGTCAGCGAGGCCAGAAAGGCCTTGGCGTCGAAACTCATTAATCCGCTGCTTAGGCGAGTTGTCCAGCGACGCCGGCGAACACTGCTTCGAAACTCTCGCGCGTCAGGCGTCCGGTTCGCCAGTTGTAGCCGCTGCAATGGTAGCTGTCGATCAAGCAACGGTCGTCCGGTAACTGATGACGGACATGGTGGCCGAAGGTGAAATCCTTGATTTTCAGACCGTAGGCCCAGAGCAGTGCCTGGTGGGCGATGGCGCCGAGGGCGACGACCACCTTGAGATTGGGCATGGCGGCCAGCTCCGCCTGCAAATGCCGGTTGCACTGGCGAATTTCCGGTGTCGTTGGCTTGTTGGCCGGCGGCAGGCAACGGACGGCGTTGGTGATACGGCAATTGTTTAGCCGCATGGCCGGGTTGGCCCGGTTGTCCGGGCCGAGCGGTTCCGGGCTGCTGGCAAAGCCGAAGCGATGCAGCGCCGGGTAGAGCAATTCGCCGGCGACGTCGCCAGTAAACGGCCGACCGGTACGGTTGGCGCCTTTTTCGCCGGGCCCGAGGCCGACGACGAGCAATTCGGCATCAAGGGTGCCAAAGGCCGGTACCGGCAAGGCATGCCAATCCGGGTCGCGTTGACGAATGCCGGCGAGGTGTCCGGCCAGCCGCGCGCAGGCGGTGCAGTCGATGGGGTCTTGGAATCGTGGCATGGCGGGGATGTTAGCATGGCGGCCATGCAGCTTCATTGGGACATCTTTTGCCGGGTGATCGACAACTACGGCGACATCGGCGTGTGCTGGCGGCTGGCCAGGCAACTGGCAGCCGAGCATGGGCGTCAGGTCCGGTTGTGGGTCGACGATCTGGCCAGTTTGCAGCCCTTGTGCCCGGCGGTCGATCCGGCGGCAGCCAGCCAATCGCTTGCCGGCGTCGAAGTTTGCCATTGGACGGCAAATGCTACGGTCGGCCGTCCTGCGGAGGTGATTATCGAGGCTTTCGCCTGCGAACTTCCGCCGGTCTATCTCCAGGCGATGGCGGCGGCCGATCGAAAGCCGTGCTGGATCAATCTGGAATACCTGACCGCCGAATCCTGGGCCGAGGGCTGTCATAGTCTGGCGTCGCCCCACCCCACCCTGCCGCTGACCAAGTATTTTTTCTTTCCGGGTTTCTCCACGGCCAGTGGCGGGTTGCTGCGGGAAAGCAGCCTGCTTGATGAGCGCGACAAGTGCCTGGCCTCGCTGCACGGTCATGACGAAATTGAAATCAGCCTGTTCTGCTACGATACGGCGCCGGTGGGATCCCTGCTCGACGCCCTGTCGACATCGTCGCAGCCGGTGCTTTGCCATGTGCCGCCGGGCAAACCGCTGGCAGCGGTCGAGGCGTATCTGGGGGGGCAAGGCCGGTGGCAGTACGGCCGGGCCTTGATCGAGCCCAGCGCTTTCCGGCCGCTGGACGATTACGACCGCTTGCTGTGGCAATGCGATGTCAATTTCGTGCGCGGCGAGGATTCTTTCGTGCGCGCCCAGTGGGCCGGTAAACCCTTCGTCTGGCAGATTTACCGGCAGGATGACGCTGCGCATCTGGTCAAGCTGGAGGCTTTCCTGGAACGCTATTGCGCCGGGATGGGCCAACAGTTGGAAGCCGCTGTTCGCGGGATGTTCATGGCCTGGAATACCGGAAGCGAGGTTGCACCGGCTTGGCGGGCCTTTATCGAGCATCGTCGGGAAATTGCCTTCCACAATCGTCGCTGGGCCGAGCAATTGGCCGCGGCCACCGATTTGGCGGCAGCACTCGTCAACTTCTGTGCCGCCAAGGTATAATTTAACGTTTATCTTTTTCCGATCTTAGAGAATCCCGTATGAAAACCGCAATGGAACTCCGCTCCGGCAACGTCATCATGGTCGGTGCCGACCCGCTCGTCGTCCAGAAGAGCGAGTACAACAAGTCCGGTCGCAATGCTGCCGTGGTCAAGATGAAGCTCAAGAACCTGTTGTCCGGCGCCGCTTCCGAAGCGGTTTACAAGGCCGACGACAAGTTCGAGGTGGTTATTCTCGACAAGAAGGAAGTGACCTACTCCTACTTCGCCGATCCGATGTATGTGTTCATGGACGCCGACTACGAGCAGTTCGAAGTCGAAGCCGAAAACATGACCGACGCGCTGAAGTATCTGGAAGATGGCCTGGCTTGCGAAGTGGTTTTCTACAACGGCAAAGCCATTTCCGTCGAACTGCCGAACAGCGTCGTGCGCGAAGTGATTTACACCGAGCCGGCCGTCAAGGGCGACACCTCCGGCAAGGTTATGAAGCCGGCCAAGCTGGCGACCGGTTTCGAACTGCCGGTTCCGGCCTTCGTCAGCATCGGCGACAAGATCGAAATCGACACCCGCACCGACGAATACAAGAACCGCGTCAAGTAATCCGCGGTTTTCGCAGTATCTGATTCGGGCAGCTTCGGCTGCCCGAATGCGTTTCAGGCCATCAATTCGGCGATGGTCTTTTGGGCGGCCTGATAGGCGGGGTCCGCCTGGAGGGATTCCCAGGTCATTGCGGGGATTTCGGGGATCAGTGCCTCGACGCGTTTGCCGCGCTGCAGATCGACTGCCGGGCACCAGTTGGCGAGCACCTCGCCGACCACCTCCGGCGCATTGCAGACGAGCAGCATGTCGCAGCCGGCGGCGTAGGCGGTGTCGACCCGGTTCAGCATGCCGCCGACCACGCCAGCTCCGGCCATCGACAAATCGTCAGTGAAAACGACGCCATTAAATTTAATGTCGTTTCTCAAATAACTTATCCATTTATTTGAAAATACGGCGGTATTGCAATCAATGCAGTTGTAGATGACATGGGCAGCCATGACGCCGTCCAGCGGTAGTTCGCGGTAGGGCTGGATGTCTTCCTGCATGGCTGCGAAGGCACGATCATCGACCGGCAGTTCGACATGCGAATCGGGGATGACATAGCCGTGTCCCGGATAATGCTTGCCGCAACTGCCCATGCCCGCTTGGTGCAAGCCTTCACCGAGCGCCCCGGCCAGCGCGATGACGGCAGCCGGATCACGATGGAAGGCGCGGTCGCCGATGACACGCGACGGGCCGTAATCGAGGTCGAGGACCGGGGTGAAAGAATAATCGACACCGCGGGCGCGCAGTTCGGCAGCCAGTACGTAGCCGATCTGGCGGGCTGCGGCCAGCGCGGCATTCGGATCGCTATTCCAGCGTTTGCCCAGCGCGGCCATCGGTGGCAGGCGGGTAAAACCGTCGCGGAAGCGCTGCACCCTGCCCCCTTCGTGATCAACGGCGATCAGCAATGACGGGGAACGCAGGGCGTGGATGGCGGCGGTCAGCGCCGACAATTGCTCCGGGTTGGCGTAGTTGCGTGAAAAAAGGATGATCCCGCCGACCAGTGGATGGCAAAGCCGTTGGCGGTCGAGGTCGGTCAGTTCAGTGCCGGCGATGTCGATCATCAGCGGGCCGAGTGGCAGGTGCGTCATGCTTGCTCCAGAATCACATAGGCGACGGCGTAATCGGCTTCGTCGCTGATCGAAAGATGGGTTTTCAGGATTTTGATTTTGACCATTTTTTCGAGCTGACCGTAGCATTCAATAGTTGGCTTGCCCAATTCGTCGTGGCCGACACCGATGGCGGTCAAGGTGGCCGGAGGGCGAATGCCGGTACCCAGCGCCTTGGCGAATGCTTCCTTGGCGGCAAAACGTTTGGCGAGAAAACGCCCCTTGTCGGCGGCCGTGGCGAATTCTTCGATTTCCCTGGGCGTCAGCAGCTTCTCCAGCACCCGCTCACCGTGTCTTTCCCACATGCCGCGCAGGCGGGCAACAGCGACGATGTCGGTGCCGATGCCGTAGATCATTCGCCCTGTTCCGCCGCTTCGCGCATCAAGGCTTTCATCTCACGCACGGCCTCGCGCAGGCCGACGAAGATGGCCCGGCTAACGATGGCGTGGCCAATGTGCAGTTCGCGGATACCTTCCAGCCGGGCGATTGGCTGCACGTTGTAGTAATTCAGGGCGTGGCCGGCATTGAAGCGCATGCCAAGTTGGCGAACGGCTTGCCCGGCCTGGCGGATCTTGGCGAGTTCGGCCAGGACGGCCGGCGCTTCTGCATCCCGGCCTTTCTCGTAGAAGGCGTGGGCATAGGGCCCGGTGTGGATTTCGCAGACGCGGGCGCCGATTCGCGCCGCCGCCTCGATCTGCGCCGGTTCGGCGTCGATGAACACGCTGGTCACGATGCCAGCGTCGGCCAGGCGGGCGATGACCTCTTTTAAGCGGGCTTCCTGGGCCAGGATGTCGAGGCCGCCTTCGGTCGTCACCTCGTGGCGCCCCTCGGGCACCAGCATGGCCATTTCCGGCTTCAGGGCGCAGGCGATTCCAAGCATCTCGTCGGTTGCCGCCATTTCGAGATTGAGCTTGATCTGGGTGGTTTCACGCAGGCGCCGGACATCGGCGTCCTGGATATGGCGTCGGTCCTCACGCAGATGGACGGTGATGCCGTCGGCGCCGCCAAGATGGGCTTCGACGCCGGCCCAGACGGGATCGGGTTCGTAGGTCCGACGGACCTGGCGGATGGTCGCCACGTGGTCGATATTGACGCCAAGTTCGATCATAGCTCTTGCAACTCCTTGAATATCTTGCGGGTTTCCAGTTCCTTGCCGGCCAGATAATAGGCCATCAGCGTACGCATCAGCGCCTTGGCTTCATGGCGGGAACGCGGATCGGAAAAATCCTCGGCCTCGAGATCAAGCAGCGTCTTGCCGCTGACCACCTGCGCCGCCCCTTCGTCGTGGTCCAGCCGCACCGGTCCCTGCTCCATGCGATAAGTGTAAAACGCTTCCGCCTCGATGGCACGAGCGTCGCTGTCGTGATTCAGGGTCAGGCCGTAGCCCAGTTCTTGCAGCAAGGCCTTCTCGAAGCTGCGCAGATCGGCTTCGCGGACCTTGCCCGAGGGATCGGCGGCCAGCCGGGCCAGCATTTCGGTGTAACGGGAAAACAGGTGCTCATGCGCATCTTCGCGCGGCAACAGGTGCATCAGCAACTCGTTGAGGTAATAGCCGCAGAACAGCGCTTCGCCGGCCAACAAGGGCTGACCACCCTGCCATTCGGCCTTCATCAGGGTCAGTACCTCGCCCTTGCCGGCCCAGCCGATTTCCAGCGGCTGAAAGGCCATCAGCAGGCCGCGGATCGCTGCCCGGGGCCGGCGGGCACCGCGGGCCAGCAAGGCCATCCGCCCGAAATCTCGGGAAAAGACTTCGACAATGAGGCTGGTTTCCCGGAAGGGATAGCTGTGCAGTACGTAAGCCGGCTGGCCGTCGACTTTGCTGCGCAGGTTCATTCGTAGCCGAGGCTTTTCAGCAGCCGTTCGTCGTCGTTCCAGCCCGACTTCACCTTGACCCAGATTTCCAGATAGACCTTGCCGCCGAACAGTCGCTCCATGTCCTGGCGCGCCTCGCTGGCGATGCGTTTCAGCACCTCGCCGCCCTTGCCAATGACGATGGCCTTGTGGCCTTCACGGTCGACGACGATGGCCGCGAAAATCCGCCGCAGATCACCTTCTACCTCGAATTTTTCGATCTCGACGGCTGTGGCGTAAGGCAGTTCGTCACCGAGCAAGCGAAAGACCTTTTCACGGATGTACTCGGAGGCGAGAAATCGCTCGCTCTTGTTAGTCAGATCATCCTCAGGGAACATCAGGCCTTCGTTAGGCAGGTGCTTCCTGGCTTCAGCCAGCAATTCGTCGGTCTGCTTGCCCTTGGCGGCGCTGATCGGCACCACGGCGGCATAGTCATGATCGGCAGAAACCTCGGCCAGGAACGGGAACAGGGAGGCGCGATCCTTGATCTGGTCGGTCTTGTTGACGACCAGGATGACCGGCCTATCCTTGGGCAGAAGACGAACGACCGCCTTGTCCTTGGCGTCATAACGCCCCGCCTCGACCAGAAACAGCACGACATCGACGTCGTTCAGCGTCTGCGTCACGCCGCGGTTCATCGCCCGGTTCAGTGCGTTCGAAAACTTGGTCTGGAAACCCGGGGTGTCGACGAATACGTACTGGGCGTCATCGTTGGTCAGGATGCCGGTGATCCGGTGCCGGGTTGTCTGCGCCTTGCGCGAGACAATGCTGATTTTTTCACCGACCAGGCGGTTGAGCAGCGTCGACTTGCCGACATTGGGGCGGCCGACGATGGCGATATAACCGGAACGGAGTTTTTTCATACTTTGAGTTCTTTCAGGGCCTGTTCGGCCGCAACTTGCTCGGCAATCCGCCGGCTTGAGCCATGGCCAACGGTGCGTAGCGATAGGCTATCGATTTCGCAGGCAACCTCGAAACGTTGCTCGTGCGCGGCACCGGTTGCCTCGATCACCTGGTAACGCGGCAATGCCTTCTTTCTTCCTTGCAACCATTCCTGCAGGCGCGTTTTCGCATCCTTCTGGAACTGTCCAGGTTTCAGTTCGTCAAGCAACGAGGCATACAGTTTCACAATGACCGCCTCGGCCGCATGAAACCCCGCGTCGAGATAGATTGCCCCAAAGAGGGCTTCCAGCGCATCGGCAAGGATTGATGGGCGCTGGGCGCCGCCGCTTTTTAGCTCGCCTTCGCCGAGTCGGAGAAATTCGCCGACACCGAGCGTTAGCGCCAGCCTGTGTAGCGTTTCCTGACGGACAAGATTGGCCCGCAAGCGCGACAGGTCACCTTCGGGAAGTTCCGGGAAACGGTGATACAAGGCATCAGCGATGACGAAGTCCAGAATGCCGTCGCCCAGAAACTCAAGACGCTCGTTATTCGGCACCCCGAAACTGCGATGGGTTAGCGCCGTCCGGATTAAAGCCTCATTGACAAAGGAATGCCCCAGTTTCCTGGCGACTGACTGGGCTGTCATCGCATACTAACCAGCGGTCGACCCCTGGTAGTCGATAATGAGGGAGACGTTCCAGAAAAGATGAATGCGCTTTTCGTAAGCGAATTCGATGACAACCTTGCCGCCATCCTTCGAAATATCGAGCTGACTGGACCTGAAATCCAGATGGTCAACTTCCGCAAATTTGTCGAATGACTTCCGGATATCCGATACCGTGGAGTCAGGGCCAGCCTTCTCTGCCGTGGCCTTGGCGTCCTTCAGAATCTTGTAATACTCAAGATAGGTCGGGGCTACTTTCATGCCCAGTACCGAAACCACAACAAGAACAATGCCCCAGAACAGAAGCCCAGACAGGGCAACGCCACGCTGATTTTTCATCTGTTTCCCCTTACCGGAAAGAACCGATCCGGCTGAAATCGCTGAAATTTAGCCAGACAAAGAACGCCTTGCCGACGATATTCTCCTCGGGGACAAACCCCCAGGCACGACTATCACGGCTGTTGTCACGGTTGTCACCCATCATGAAGTAGTGGCCGGGTGGCACCTTGCAAATGACACCCGCCGCATTGTAAGTGCAATTTTCCCGGTGCGGGAAGCGGGCAGCATCGGGAATGAAGGCCGGGGCATCGGCGTCGTTCAAGGCGCGATGTTCAATCTCACCCAGTTTTTCGAGAAACTGCTCGGAATAATAGAGACGCTCCGGATGCAGGTAGTCACCGACCTTCTGGGTTGAAACAGCCTGTCCGTTGATGGTCAGGCGCTTGTTCTGGTAGGCCACCGTATCGCCAGGCAGGCCGACCACACGCTTGATGTAATCAAGCGATGGATCTTCGGGATAACGAAAAACCATGACATCACCGCGTTGCGGGGAATTGTTGTCGATGATTTTCTTGTTGATGACCGGCAGGCGGATACCGTAGGTGAATTTATTGACCAAGATGAAGTCGCCGACCAGCAGCGTCGGAATCATCGAACCGGAGGGAATTTTGAACGGTTCGAACAGGAAGGAGCGCAACACGAAAACGATCAGGATGACTGGGAAAAAACTGGCGCCCCACTCCACCCAAAGTGGTTCCTTGGCATTCTTGGCGCGCATTTTCCGGAACTTCAGGATATCAACGGCGTACAACGCACCGGTGACGACCAGTAGCACGAAAAGAATCAGGGCAAAGTTCATCGCTATTCTCAGTTATCGACGCGCAGCACGGCCAGGAAGGCCTCCTGCGGGATTTCGACGCTGCCGACTTGTTTCATGCGTTTCTTGCCGGCCTTCTGCTTTTCGAGCAGCTTTTTCTTGCGGGTAATGTCACCGCCGTAGCATTTGGCCAGCACGTCTTTGCGCATCGCCTTGACGTTTTCACGGGCGATGATGTGCGAGCCGATGGCGGCCTGGATGGCCACGTCGTACATCTGGCGGGGAATCAGTTCGCGCATCTTCGACGCCAGTTCGCGACCGCGGTACTGCGAATTGGCGCGGTGGACGATCAGCGACAAGGCATCGACCTTTTCGGAATTGATCAGGATGTCTAACTTGACCACGTCGGCGGCACGATATTCCTTGAAATCGTAGTCGAGCGAGGCGTAACCCTTGGAGCAGGATTTCAGTTTGTCGAAGAAATCCATCACCACTTCGGCCATTGGCATTTCGTAAACCAGCTTCACCTGACGGCCGTGGTAGTGCATGTCTACCTGGTTGCCGCGTTTCTGGTTGCACAGCGTGATGACGTTGCCCAGGTAATCCTGGGGCACGAAGATGGTTGCCGTGATGATCGGTTCGCGGACTTCCTCGATCTTGCTGATTTCCGGCAGCTTGGCCGGATTTTCGACCTGGATGATGCTGCCATCGCGTTGCACGACTTCATATACGACGGTAGGCGCCGTCGTGATCAGATCCTGATCGAATTCCCGTTCAAGGCGTTCCTGGACGATTTCCATGTGCAATAGGCCAAGGAAACCGCAGCGGAAGCCGAAGCCCAGCGCCTGCGAGACTTCCGGCTCATATTGCAGCGAGGCATCGTTAAGCTTGAGCTTCTCCAGCGATTCGCGCAACGAGTCGTATTGATTGGATTCGACGGGATACAGGCCGGCGAAAACCTGCGGTTTGATTTCCTTGAAACCGGGCAAGGCGGCGTCGGCCTTGCGGTCGGCGTGGGTAATCGTGTCGCCGACCTTGGCGGCGGTAAGCTCCTTGATGCCGGCGATCACGAAACCGACCTCGCCGGCGCTCAACACCGGGCGCTGCAGCGATTTCGGAGTGAACACGCCGACCTGTTCGCACAGCTGATTGGCGCCGGTAGCCATGAAATGCAGCTTGTCCTTGGAACGGATTTCGCCATCCACGACGCGCACCAGCATGACCACGCCGACGTAGTTGTCGAACCAGGAGTCGATGATCAGCGCTTTTAGCGATGCCGTCGGATCGCCCTTGGGCGGTGGCACCTTGGCGATCACCGCTTCCAGAATATCGGCGATGCCAAGACCGGTTTTGGCCGAGGCCAGCACAGCCTCCGAGGCATCGATTCCGATCACATCCTCGATTTCCTGGCGCGCATTTTCCGGGTCGGCCGAAGGCAGGTCGATCTTGTTCAAGACGGGCACGACCTCGACATCCAGTTCGAGCGCCGTGTAGCAATTCGCCACCGTCTGCGCCTCGACGCCCTGTGAAGCGTCAACTACCAGCAACGCGCCCTCGCAGGCCGACAGCGAGCGCGATACCTCGTAGGAAAAGTCGACGTGTCCCGGCGTATCGATCAGGTTCAGGTTATAGACCTTGCCGTCACGTGCCTGGTAGCTCAAGGCGGCAGTCTGCGCCTTGATGGTGATGCCGCGTTCGCGCTCGATATCCATCGAATCGAGTACCTGCGCTTCCATCTCGCGGTCGGACAGGCCGCCGCAAAGGTGGATGATGCGGTCGGCCAGCGTCGATTTGCCGTGGTCGATGTGCGCGATGATGGAGAAGTTTCTAATGTGATCCATTGCTGCCAGTAAAAAAGGGCGCTGTCCGGCGCCCTTCCCTTTTTCAGAAGACCCTGAATTCTAGCGGATTCCCGCCAAATATTCACGGGTTTTGGCTTCATCCAGAAAGTAATGGCACAACTCGGTGTCGCCGTGAAGCAGGACAGGCACCAACTCGTCGTACTTGGCCTCAAGGGCCGGGTCGGCATCGACGTCGAGTACGGTGATCGTCGCGCCAAATTCGCCTGCCAGCGGCCTCAGGGCCGCCTCCATGTCATGACACAGGTGGCAATAGCCCCGGCTCATCAGCGTCAGTTCAATTTCCACCATTCAAGCCTTTGATCGTGACAAAGGTTTGCATCTCGCCGCGCCGCACCAACAGGGTGACGTTGCTCCCCTTTCCGAAATGGGCCAGGAGCTTGTTGAATTGCTCGGCAGTCTTGACCTCGGTCGTCGCGCCCTTGCTGATTATCGCGATGATGATGTCACCTGGACGCAGTTCGGAACGGGAGCCGCGTACATCCTCGATCAACAGGCCCGAACTCATCTTCAACTCGCGCTTCTGATCAGCAGTGAGTTCGCTGACCACCAGGCCGAGACGGTTTGCCGTCTGTTCGGACGGTTTGCTGCCTTGTTGTGGCTTGGTGCTTGCCTGCTTTTCGTCGAGAATTTCGCCGACGGTGACCGTGATATCGCGGGTCGTGCCCTTGCGCCAGACCTGGGCCACCGAGCGGCTCCCCGGTCGGGTGGCGCCGACCATGCGCGGCAGGTCGGCGGAATTTGTGATGACTTTCCCGTCAAACTTAAGGATGACGTCGCCTGCCTCCAGCCCGGCCTTGTCAGCAGGCCCACCCTTCTCGACCGAATTCACCACGGCCCCGACCGGTTTGGGTAGCCCCAGAGAGTCGGCCAATTCCTTGCTGACTTCCTGAATGACGACGCCGAGGCGACCGCGACTGACCTTGCCGGAAGCCCGTAGCTGGTTCTGGATATCCATTGCGACGTCGATTGGAATGGCAAACGAAACCCCCATATAACCGCCGCTACGGCTATAGATTTGCGAATTGACGCCAACTACCTCGCCACGCATGTTGAACAGGGGACCGCCAGAGTTGCCGGGGTTGATGGCGACGTCAGTCTGCAGGAAGGGGACATAGTTCTCCTGCGGTAGCGCGCGGCCTTTCGCTGAAACGATCCCCGCCGTTACCGAATTGTCGAACCCGAACGGAGAGCCGATGGCGACGACCCATTCACCAACCTTCAACTGCCCGGGATCGCCCAGTCTGACCGTCGGCAGTCCCGATGCCTCGATCTTGATCAGCGCGACATCGGTGCGTTTGTCGGCACCGATCGTCTTGGCCTTGAATTCGCGTTTGTCGGTCAGGCGTACCGTCACTTCATCAGCACCGTCGACGACATGGGCGTTGGTCAGGATGTAGCCGTCACCACTGATGATGAAACCGGAGCCCAGTGACTTGTTTTCGAAATCGCGAGGCATCCCGCCGCCCGGGTTGCGCGGGATGAAGCGCTTGAAGAACTCGAAGGCCGGATCATTCTCGTCGAACGGAAACGGCATTACCTGCGCCTGTCCGCGGATAACCTGTGTCGTGCTGATGTTGACGACAGCCGGGCCCTGCTTTTCGGCCAGCTCGGTGAAATCAGGCAGTCCGCGTGTCTGGGCAAACGACAGCGCACTCAGGAACCAAAGGGCAATCAAGGCGACCAGGCGTTTCATGGGCAATATGACCTCCGGATTCAATCAAGAACGGAAATGATATACGGGCTCTCGGCCGGATTGCCAGCCTCGGGGCGCACACGGAAACGGATATACGCGAAGGTGGTGATCAGTCCGCAGATGGCCCCCAAAATGCCCCCCGCGTCTCCGCCGAGGCTGGTGCCGAGAGCGGCGCCGGCAAATGCTACGGTCAATGGCAAAATATAGGCCAAATTGGCTGTTTTGCTGACGCTGCCGGGAGCGATGCCCACCCTTACCCGATCGCCAATCTCGGCGCCGACAGCGTTGGTCACCCGATAAGTCTTCGAGCCGCTGCAGAACATCTGGGTCAGTTGCTGGCCACCGCAACCCCCCTCTTCATGGCATCGGCCACAGCCGCCCTGTTCAACCTCGACCTGGGCCATCTCTCCCTCTATCGCGCGGACGACCGCCCGGATGGTTACCTGATCAGCTACCACGGTTACCAACGCTTGTCCGGTGCCGTATCGAGCAAGGGACGCAGTTTCGCTGCAACGGCCTCCCGGGCTCGGAAAATGCGGGAACGAACCGTACCGATCGGACAGTTCATGATGCCGGCAATCTCCTCGTAGGACAGCCCTTCGAGTTCGCGCAGGACGATGGCAGTGCGCAATTCCTCCGGTAGCGAATCCATGGCGGCATTGACGGTTTCGCCAATTTGCTTGGACAGAAGCAGGCTCTCGGGCGTATTGATATCACGCAATTGCGTGGCATCCTCGAAGGACTCTGCTTCCTCCGTATCGAACTCCGTACTCGTCGGCGCCCTTCGCCCCTGCGACACCAGGTAGTTCTTTGCAGTGTTGATGCCAATGCGATATAGCCACGTATAAAAGGCGCTTTCACCTCGAAAGGACGGCAATGCCCGATATGCCTTGATGAAAGCTTCCTGCGACACATCCTCGACTTCGGCCGGATCACGGATGAAGCGCGATAGCAATCTCCCCAACTTGCGTTGGTATTTGCCCACCAATTGGTCGAAGGCGTGCTGATCTCCGCCTTGCGCCCGTTCGACCAGCAACTGATCGATTTCGCGCTCACTCATGGTTCTCTCATCCCTGGGGGTGCTCGTTAGTATGTTTATCGGAGACAGTATAGCGCAGCCATTTTTTAGCAGAATACAGGGAATTATCCTTAATTGTGACCGACTGTAACGGGATCAATCGTTTCGCGCATGCTATATTCCGCAGAAAATTCCCCTTACAGAGAACAGCCGTGCAGAAATTTGATGTCCTGATCATCGGTAGTGGCCTGGCCGGTCAATCTGCCGCTCTCAGACTGGCCCCGTATTGTCGTGTGGCGCTGGTGAGCAAGCGCAGTCTTGAGGATTCCGCCTCCGGCTGGGCCCAGGGTGGCATCGCCGCCGTTCTGGATAGCCAGGACTCGATTGAGGCGCACATTCGCGACACCCTGATCGCCGGTGCCTGGCTGAACGACGAAAAAGCCACTCGCCACGTCGTCGAAAACGGGCGCCGTGTCATCGATTGGCTAATCGAACAGGGCGTACCTTTCACCAAGGATTCCGCGGGTTACCACCTGACCCGCGAAGGCGGCCACAGCGCCCGCCGCGTCATCCACGTCGCCGATGCGACTGGATTCGCTGTCCAGGACACGCTGACCAAAAAGGTACGCGCCAACCCGAATATCACCATTCTTGAAGACCATATCGCGATTGATCTGATCACGGGCGACAAACTGGGCAAGAAGGATCGGCGTTGTTATGGTGCATATGTCCTGAACAATCGCAACGGCGAGGTAGTCACCGTTGGCGCTCAGAATACCCTGCTTGCCACCGGTGGCGCCGGCAAGGTTTATCTCTACACGACCAATCCGGATACCTCGACCGGCGACGGCATCGCCATGGCCTATCGGGCTGGTTGCCGGGTGTCGAACATGGAATTCATCCAGTTCCATCCGACCTGCCTCTATCACCCGCAAGCCAAATCCTTCCTGATTTCCGAAGCGGTCCGCGGCGAAGGTGGCCTTCTCCGCCTGCCGGATGGCACGCGCTTCATGACCGAGCATGATGAGCGAGCCGAACTTGCTCCCCGTGACGTCGTCGCCCGCGCCATCGACTTCGAAATGAAAAAACGCGGCCTGGACTGCGTATTCCTCGATATCTCGCACAAGAGCGAGGAATTCATTCGCGGCCATTTCCCGAATATCCACGCGCGCTGCCTCGAATTGGGCATCGATATCACGCAGGCCCCAATTCCAGTTGTGCCGGCGGCTCACTACACCTGCGGCGGCATAGTCAGCGATCTGCATGGTCGTACCGATGTCACCGGCCTCTACGTTGCAGGCGAAGCATCCTGTACCGGTTTGCACGGTGCCAATCGCCTGGCCTCCAACTCCCTGCTCGAATGTCTGGTTTTCGCCGAGGCGGCGGTCAACGACATCCTGGGCCAGCAAGCGGCTTCGATTCCTGTCCTGCCCCTCTGGGACGAAAGCCGGGTGACCGATGCTGACGAAGAAGTAGTCATCTCCCACAACTGGGATGAATTGCGGCGCTTCATGTGGGATTACGTCGGGATCGTCCGGACGACCAAGCGCCTGAAGCGCGCCAAACATCGCATCGGCTTGCTGATGCGTGAAATCGACGAGTTCTACGCCAACTTCCGGGTCAGCCATGACCTGATCGAACTGCGCAACCTTGTGGTGACTGCCGACCTGATCGTGCGTTGCGCCATGCAGCGCAAGGAAAGCCGTGGTCTGCACTTCTCACGGGACTATCCGGAGATGGCCGCCAAGGTAAAAAACACCGTTCTCAGGCGGCGTCAACCGGTTCGCTGAATTTTGCGCGCCAGCGCAGGAAGGCTCGCAGGCGTCTGAAATTTTGACGATTTATGGTGCCGACCGTAGCATTCAGGGATGTTACGCGGCCATCGGGCATTTTCAGGCGAACAACACAAAGCCAGGGGTGGACGATCGCTCCTGGCAACGGTGTTGCAGCAACAAATTCCGCGTCGCCGCCAGTCATTACCAAGATTCTTCCGTCACTATCAAGCCGTATTGCCGATAGCACAGGCGATAACTGCCTCCATCCAAGCCAGCCCACCAAGGCAATCGCAGGCAACGCGACCAGACGAAATGGCGTGGCTTGCGGCCATAGCGAAATCAACATTGCGGCAGACGTCAGGACCATGCCGAATCCGGCATCTAGAAAGCGAGAACGGTGCAGTCCGATGATGATCGGAAACTGCACCGTTTGATCCCCGAAGGTGGCCGTTTAGACGCGCTTGAAAACCAGCGAGCCGTTGGTTCCGCCAAAGCCGAAGTTGTTCTTCAGCGCGATATCAATCTTCATCGGCCGCGCCGCGTTGGCACAGTAGTCCAGGTCGCATTCCGGATCCTGATTGAAGATGTTGATGGTCGGTGGCGAAATCTGGTGATGGATAGCCAGCACCGTAAACAACGACTCGACGCCACCAGCACCACCCAGTAAATGACCGGTCATCGACTTGGTCGAATTGACGACAATCTTGTAGGCCGCATCACCGAAGGCTGCCTTGATGGCGTCCGACTCATTCTTGTCGCCAAGCGGCGTCGAGGTGCCATGAGCATTGACATACTGCACGTCGGAAGGCGTGATGCCAGCATTTTTCAGCGCATTGACCATCGAGCGACGCGGACCGTCCATGTTCGGTGCGGTTATGTGGTAGGCGTCGGCACTCATGCCGTAGCCGGCCACTTCGGCGTAGATCTTGGCGCCACGGGCCTTGGCGTGTTCGTATTCCTCAAGGACCATGACCCCGGCCCCTTCGCCCAGAACGAACCCGTCGCGATCCTTGTCCCACGGACGGCTGGCCGTGGTCGGATCATCGTTGCGCGTCGACAGCGCACGGGCTGCGCTGAATCCGCCCATGCCGAGCGGTGACACGGTCGATTCGGCGCCACCGGCAATCATTACATCCGCATCGCCATATTCGATAAGGCGTGCCGCCTCGCCAATGGAGTGCGTCCCGGTCGTGCATGCCGTCACGATGGCCAGGTTCGGCCCCTTGAAGCCATATTCGATCGACAGGTTGCCAGAGATCATGTTGATGATCGAACCGGGCACAAAGAACGGTGACACCTTGCGTACACCACCGGCGATGTACTCGTCCTTGGTTTCCTCGATCAGCGGCAAGCCGCCGATACCGGAACCGATAGCGACGCCAACGCGCTCAGGATCCGCCGCGCCTTCCTTGTCCAGGCCGGCATCACGGACGGCCTGCATGCCTGCAGCCAGGCCGTAATGGATAAATTTATCCATGCGGCGGGCGTCCTTGGCAGAAATATACTGAGTGATATCGAAATTCTTCACTTCGCCGGCAAACTTGACCGGAAAGGTGGAGGTGTCGAAACGGGTAACGGGAGCGATACCAGAAACGCCGGCAATAATATTTTGCCAGCCTTCCTCAACGCTATTGCCGACCGGGCAAATCAGGCCCAGGCCAGTGATGACGACTCTGCGACGTGCCAAGATGCACTCCGAAAGCAAATGTAGCAAGGCCGGCCCATGAGGCCGGCCTTGCCTGGTTCAAACCGGAATTGGCTTACTTCTTGTTGGCGAGGATGTAATCGACAGCCTGCTGAACCGTGGTGATCTTCTCGGCCTGGTCGTCCGGAATTTCGCACTCGAATTCCTCTTCCAGAGCCATGACCAGCTCAACGGTGTCCAGGGAGTCAGCGCCCAGATCGTCCACAAAGGAGGACTCGTTCTTGATGTCCGCTTCGTTCACGCCCAGTTGTTCGGCGACGATCTTCTTGACGCGCTCTACGATGTTATCCATTAGAAAAACTCCTTCCCCTCAGGGGTACGAAAAAAACGTTGTGATTCTATCAAAAGCTGAAGCTTAGCGAAATCAATCCATGAACATACCGCCATTCACATGCACGGTGGTACCCGTGACATACGAGGCGGCAGGCGAAACCAGGAAACCCACAGCACCAGCAACATCTTCCGGCGTACCGGCGCGGGCCAGCGGAATGGATGCCAGCATGGCGGCCTTCTGCTCTTCGGTCAAGGCGTGCGTCATGTCGGTGGCGATAAAGCCTGGTGCGACACAGTTGACCGTGATGTTACGGCTGCCAAGTTCGCGGGCCAGAGACCGGCTCAGGCCAGCGACCCCGGCCTTGGCCGCGCAGTAATTGGCCTGCCCGGCATTGCCGGAATAGCCGACGACCGAGGAAATATTGACGATACGCCCGAAACGCGCCTTCATCATGCCACGCATGACGCCACGCGACAGCCGGAATACCGCCTTCAGGTTGGTGTCGATGACCACATCCCACTCATCGTCGCCCATGCGCATGGCCAGATTGTCGCGGGTAATGCCGGCGTTGTTGACGAGAATGGTGATGGCGCCGAATTCCTTGGTAATTTCCGCCAGGATCGCGTCGGTCTGCCCAGTATCGGTGACGTTGAGCGCGATACCCTTGCCCTTGACGCCTGCCTCCACCAGATAGGCAGAAATTTTCCCGGCACCTTCTTCAGTGGTAGCAGTGCCGATCACGGTGGCACCTTGCTGGCCAAGTTCCAGCGCAATGGCACGGCCAATACCGCGGGTAGCGCCAGTCACGAGGGCGATCTTGTCGTTCAGCATGCTCACTCCAGACCCAGATTGGCTTCAATCGAGGCCGCATCGGCCAGCGCAACCCCTGTCACGCCGTCGGCGCAACGTTTGCTCAGGCCGGCCAGCACCTTGCCGGGGCCGCACTCAGCAACGGTTTGGATGCCCAGCGAGGCCATCACCTGAATGGTCTCAACCCAGCGCACCGGGTTATATGCCTGGCGCACGAGTGCATCCTTGATTTGGCCAGGGTCGTTCTCGATCGAGACATCGACATTGTTGATGACCGGAATTTTCGGCACATTCAGCGTCAAATCGGCCAGACGCGCAGCCAGTTTGTCGGCAGCGGGACGAATCAATGATGAGTGGAATGGTGCGGATACCGGCAGCGCCTTGGCCATCTTGGCACCACGGGCCTTGCAGGCCTCCATGGCACGCTCGACAGCGCCCTTGTGGCCAGCAATTACCGTTTGTCCGTTGGCGTTGAAATTGACCGGTTCGACGACCTCGCCCTGCGCGGCCTCGGCACAGGCAGCAGCGATACCGGCGTTGTCCAGGCCAAGAACAGCCGCCATCGCTCCCGTTCCGACCGGGACGGCTTCCTGCATCGCAGCGGCGCGCAGGCGAACTAGCGGAACGGCGTCTTTCAAGTCAATGACCCCGGCGGCAACCAGTGCAGAATATTCGCCCAGACTATGCCCCGCCAGTATGGCTGGCATCTTGCCTCCCTTTTCCTGCCACAGGCGCCACACGGCAATGCCTGCAGTCAACATTACCGGCTGGGTATTGACCGTTTGCGCGAGCGTTTCGGCCGGGCCTTCGGCGACCATCGCCCACAGATCGTCACCCAGCGCTGTCGAGGCTTCATCAAAGGTGGCGCGTACCACCGCGGCATCGCCGTAGGCAGCCATCATGCCAACGCTTTGCGAGCCCTGGCCGGGAAATACGAGTGCAAAAGACATGGTTTCGTCCTCTTAGAATTCAAGCAGGGCTGCGCCCCACGTAAAGCCACCGCCGACACCCTCGACCAGCACCTTCTGGCCACGCTTGACGCGTCCGTCGCGCACCGCTTCGTCGAGCGCCAGCGGCACCGAAGCGGCAGAAGTATTGCCATGACGATCGACAGTCACGATGACCCTGTTGCGTTCGATGCCAAGTTTCTTGCCGGTGGCCTCAATGATCCGGATATTGGCCTGATGAGGTATCAGCCAATCGACTGCGGTGGTTTGAACCCCCGCAGCGTGACAAACCTCTTCCGCCACTTCAGCCAGCACGCGTACGGCAAACTTGAAGACAGCCTGACCATCCATGCGCAGGAATGGGTCGCCGGTGACCTGTCCGCCGCAGATCTGACCGGGTACGTTCAGAATGCCGTTCTGGCTACCGTCGGCATGCAGGGCTGTAGCCAGGATGCCCGGCTTGTCCGATGCCTCGAGCACAACGGCACCGGCGCCATCACCGAACAGCACGCAGGTTCCCCGATCTTTCCAGTCCAGGATGCGTGAAAAAACTTCAGCACCAATCACCAAGGCTTTCTTGTGGCTGCCGGAGGAAATGAATTTTTCGGCAATCCCCAGGGCGTAGGTGAACCCGGCACAAACCGCTTGCACATCAAAGGCAGCTGCCCTTTTGTTGCCCAGTTTTCCCTGGATCAGGCAGGCAGTGCTAGGAAAAATGAAATCGGGCGTGGATGTCGCGACGATGATCAGGTCGATGTCGGCTGCGGCTACACCGGCCATTTCCAAGGCGCGCTGAGATGCAATCAGGCCGAGTTCGCTTGATGTTGTACCTGGCTCGGCCAGATAACGGCTGCGAATCCCGGTGCGGGTAATAATCCATTCGTCATTAGTATCGATGCCCCGGGCGGCCAGGTCGTTATTGCTGACTGGGCTGCCCGGAAGATAACTGCCGGTACCGATCAGGCGTGCATACATTTCAAACGTTCTCCACGGCAACAGCGGGCGCCGGCATCATCGCGGCGATCCGGCTGGAAATGCGCTCGACGACGCGGTTTTCCGCCGCATCGTAGGCACGGGAAATGGCGTTGCCGAAAGCCAGCACGTCAGCCGAGCCGTGGCTCTTGACCGAAATGCCCTTGAGTCCGAGAAGGATGGCCCCGTTGTAGCGGCGGTGATCAAAACGCCGCTTGAAATTATTGAGTACCGAGATGGCGATTAGCGCCGCCAGTTTGGTCAGCCAGTTGCGTTTGAACTCGCTACGCAACGACGAAGCCAGCATCTGGGCCAGGCCTTCGGAGGTTTTTAGCGCAACATTACCGACGAAGCCGTCGCAGACGATGACATCAGCTTCGCCTTTGTAGATGCCGTCACCCTCGACATTGCCGATGAAGTTGAGGTCGGAGGCTCGGAGTAGTTCTGCAGCCGCCTTGACCACCTCGTTGCCCTTGATCTCTTCCTCGCCAATATTGAGGATGCCAACTGTCGGCTGGTCCTTGTGTTCCATCGCAGCGACCAGCATGGCGCCCATGATGCCGAACTGCAGCAGATGCTCCGGCCCACAATCGACATTGGCCCCCAGATCCAGCATGTGCGTATGTCCGCTGACAGTCGGCAGTGGCGCGCAGATGGCAGGCCGGTCGATACCCGGCAGCATTTTCAGGACAAAGCGGGAAATCGCCATCAGGGCGCCAGTATTGCCGGCCGAAACGCAGGCATCGGCAGCACCGGACTTGACCTGGTTGATGGCCACCCGCATGGACGAATCCTTCTTGTTGCGCAGCGCGAGCGCCGGCGACTCATCCATGCCAACGATTTCGGTGGCATGAACAAGGTGGATGCGGGAATCGTTGGCATGATTGCCGAGCAGCGGGCGCAAAACCTCCTCCTGACCGACCAGGACGAGATTGGCTGACGGATGCTCCGCAAGAAATTGGATAGCCGCCGGAACCGTCACTGACGGACCGTGGTCACCCCCCATGCAATCAATGGCAATGCGGGTTGTCATAAGGCAAAAGAAAAGGCAGGCGGCTCATCTCGAGCCTGCCTGCCCTTCATTGAACGATTACTCGCCCTTGCCCTTGACGACCTTCTTGCCGCGGTAGAAACCGGTCGGGGAAATGTGATGACGCAGGTGCACTTCACCGGTGGTCGATTCGACGGCCAGCGGCGGGGTGGTCAGAAAATCGTGAGCGCGATGCATGCCACGCTTGGATGGGGACTTTTTGTTCTGTTGAACGGCCATGTTGATACTCCAAAAAAATCAGTTCGGCTTGCCTTTAAGTCCGGACAACGCCGCAAACGGATTGATCCGCTCGCCGGCATCGGCCGCACCAGGCAAACCACATTTTTCGTGCCGCGGCGCCACCGGCAGGGCGAGGAGGATCTCATCCTCAACTAACTCGGCCACATCCAGTTCGCGTTCCACCGGCAAGAAATCCCGGGTGTCGTCTTCCAGTTCGTCTTCCGATAACTCGGCACCTTCGGGAACTAGTTCCAGCAGGCTATCGACATCAAGATCACAAGGTACGGCATCCAGGCAGCGCTGGCAGGCTAACGGGAGCACACCCGAAATCTCCAACTGCAACATGGCTTCTCCGCGTTCGCCTTTGAATCCCTGTAGGCGGAAAGATACCTCTCCGACCACCTCGACCAACAGGTCATGCAGGCGTTCAAGCTCCGAGATGGGGAGTGTTCCTTCGAGAACACGACCGTCCCTAGCAAATGCGAAAGCGTCCGAAATCCTTTTCAATCTTGAGCTGTTGCGACTTAA
>CAIXSK010000185.1 GCA_903922075.1 uncultured beta proteobacterium
GCAGGTCTTCCAGCTCTTCCATCTCGATCGGGGTCGGGATGACGAAGTTGGTGTTGTTGTTGATCTTGGAGGCGAGCTGGCGATATTCGTCAGCCTGTTTGTGCTTCGGATCGTATTCGACCATGGTCATACGACGGATTTCAGCGTGCTGCACGGCGTTGTCACGCGGCACGAAGTGGATCATCGTGGTGCCAAGGCGGGAAGCCAGGGCCATGATCAGTTCGTCTTCGCGGTCGGTGTTACGCGAGTTGCAGATCAGGCCGGCCAGACGGACACCGCCGGAGTTCGCGTATTTGACGATACCCTTGCAGATGTTGTTGGCAGCGTACATGGCCATCATTTCGCCGGAGCAGACGATGTAGATTTCCTGCGCCTTGTTTTCGCGGATCGGCATGGCGAAGCCACCGCAGACCACGTCACCCAGCACGTCGTAGAAGACGAAGTCGAGGTCTTCGTCATAGGCGCCTTCTTCTTCCAGGAAGTTGATGGCGGTGATGACGCCGCGGCCGGCACAGCCGACGCCGGGTTCCGGGCCACCGGATTCAACGCACTTGACGCCGCCGAAACCGACGGAAAGGACGTCTTCCAGTTCGAGGTCCTCGACGGAGCCGGCTTCAGCCGCCAGGTGCATGACGGTGGTCTGAGCCTTGCTGTGCAGGATCAGGCGGGTGGAGTCGGCCTTCGGATCGCAGCCAACAATCATAACTTTCTTGCCGGACTCAGCGAGTGCCGCCACCAGATTCTGGGTGGTGGTGGACTTGCCGATGCCGCCTTTGCCGTAAATGGCGCATTGACGCAGTTTTGCCATGGTGTAATCTCCTTAGTCTGTCAATCGATTTGCGAAGGAATCATTGAGAGTCGCACCTCACCTTCTGCACGTTGCGTGCCAGGTCGATTGGCAGCCTGCAAGCGATTGAATTACCAATGAAAATTAAAAAAGAGACGGTTTCGGCCGGGGCGGCGACATCCGACAATTCCCCTACGTTTTGTAGGGGTGACTACAAAGCGACATTGCCGCGCGAGGCGCGCCTGCCAATCAACCGCTGCAACCTGCCGGCCGTCGTGCTCGGCGGCCTGACTTTCCAGCAACACCCGACCGAACTGCTGCTCGATGGCGTCGCCGAACTGCATGCCAACCTGTTCCAGCGTCTGGCGGCGGCCGCGCCCGACGCGCGGGCCGAGGTCTTTCGCGACTACATGACCGTGCATTTCCAGCTCGAATGGCCGGAGAAGATGGGTTTTACCGGCCAGCCGAAAGGCCGGGCCAAGGCCAATTACATCAAGATGATCCGCGGCTGGAGCTTCGATGCCGACAGCCGCGAAGGCGCCGTGCTCAAGGGCTGGGTCGAGTCGCGCTTCGGGCTGATGCCGCGCTGGCACGGCCAGCCGCTACGTGACCCGGCCGGCGAGGCTTACCACCGTTACCTGGAAATGCGCTCGCAGGGGCTGTATGGCACCAACGCCATCGAAGCCCAGTTGGACCTGGTTTATACCTACTGCCAGTTCGAACTGGCCCGCCGCCATCATGGCGCCCGTCATGTCACGCTCTACCGGGGCGTGAACCGGCTGGCCGACCACGAGGTGCTGGAGAAAGGCAGTGACGGCCACCATACCGTGCTGCTCAACAACCTCAATTCATTCACCTGCAGCCGCGAACGCGCCTGCGAGTTCGGCGACTACATCCTGGCTGTCGACATTCCGCTGACCAAGATCTTCTTCCACTGCGGCCTGATGCCCGGCGTGCTGCAGGGCGAGGACGAGTTCCTGGTCGTCGGCGGCGTGGTCGATGTCACCTTGTCGACAATGTGACCCATCATTTGCTGCACAGGCGCAGCCAGCCATAGCCGAGGGCTCCCGCGGCCAGTGAAGCGACCAGGATCGCCATCTTTGAAGCGTTGATGATGGCCGCCTGCTCGGCAAAGGCCAGGTTGGTGATGAAGATGGACATCGTGAAACCGATGCCGCCCAACAGGCCGGCGCCAAAAATATGTCGCCACTTGAGGTCGTTGGGCAGGCGGCAGAGGCCGATGGCTACAGCCAGAAAACTGAGCAGCGTGATGCCAAGCGGCTTGCCCAGAACCAGGCCGCCGATGATGCCGGCGCTGTTGGCGCTGGCCAGTTCCTGCAGCCATCCCGAACCGATCACGATGCCGGTATTGGCCAGGGCGAAGATCGGCAGGATCAGGAAGGCCACCGGCTTGTGGAGGAAATGCTCCAGTCGGTGCGAGGGCGATTCTTCGTCCTCGGCCTTGGCCGAAAAGGGAATGGCAAAGGCCAGCAAGACCCCGGCAATCGTGGCGTGGATGCCCGAGCGCAGCATCAGGTACCACATCAAGGCGCCGCCCAGCAGATAGGGCGTCAGCGCCATGACCCGCAGGCGATTGAGGACGACCAGGCCGAAGAAGACTGTCAGCGCGGCCAGCAGGTAGGTCGGCGAAAGGCTGGCCGTGTAGAAGAGGGCGATGACGATGATCGCGCCAAGGTCATCCATCACCGCCAGCGCGGTCAGGAATATCTTCAGCGAGGCGGGAGCGCGGCTGCCGAGCAGGGCCAGCACGCCGAGTGCGAACGCGATGTCGGTGGCCATCGGAATGCCGCTGCCCGGCTGCGTCGGCGTGCCCGCGTTCAGCGAGAAGTGAATCAGGGCCGGTAGCGCGATACCGCCGATAGCCGCGACGATGGGCAGCAGCGCCTTGCGGAAATCGGACAGCTCGCCGTTGTACAGTTCCCGTTCCAGCTCCAGCCCGACCAACAGGAAAAAGACCGCCATCAAGGCATCGTTGACCCAGTGCTCGATACTCAGACCGGCCACCTTGAGGTGCCAGAAATCCAGATAGTCCGGACCCAGCGATGAATTGGCCAGGGCCAGTGACAGCGCCGTGCACAGGATCAGGAAAACGGCCCCGGATTTCTCCGATTCGAAGAAATTCGTGAAGGTCTGCGAAAGCGTGGTCTGGGAGGTGGGCATGACAGCTTGGCGAGCAGCAACGAGGGCAGCCAGTATACGGCCGCTTGGCCTTCAGCGCGGCGAGGGTGGCCTCGCTTTGCTCAGCGGCCGTTCTGTTTGGGGGTGAGGACGGACGATACCTTCGGGCGGTCGATGTATTTTTCGAAACCCGCCAGGGCCGCGCTGACTTCGCTGTCGGTCATCAGTTCGCGCATGGCCAGCTTGCCGAGAAACTCGAAGGCGATTCCGATGGATTCCGATCCCTCGTTGGCGACCAGGGCGCTGAATTCGCCCGCACAATTCTCGGCGATCAGCCGCGAGAACAGCGCTCCCACCGTTCGCGACGAACTGTCCAGTTCGGTGCCTGATGCCGCAGACAGGTTGCGGATGTCCGGATGGGCGCCCATGGCGATGAAAATCCATTTCGCCAGATCCTTGCGGTCCTTGCCGGTTGTCCGGTCGGCCATGCACTGGCTGGCCGCATTGGCGTAAGGTCCGGCCAAGGCCGGAAAACTGATCAGCGCTGCAATGAGTGCTGCAGCAATTGTTTTGAGAGGATTCATGGCGTCTGGGCGAGCTTGGTTGTTCAGTACGTCAGCATACACCGGGCTTGCCGGTCGCTGGCGCCAAATGCCAGGGTCGCCCCGAAATTTTGGCCAAATTCGCAATTGTCCAAAAACTATTTTTGCTGCGGTGCACCATTTTTCTTTCCGGTGCTCTATACTGAGCCCCGAACACACCGATTGAAACACCTTTCCAGGAAACCGCCATGTCCCTCAATACCGAACAATTCACCGCCGCCAACAAGGCTACCGTCGATTCCCTGCTGGCCGTGGCCAACACCGCCCTGGCTTCGGCCGAGCGCATCGCCGCCCTGAACCTCGATACCGCCCGCAGCGCGCTTGAAGACACCGTTTCCGGCGTCCAGTCCGTGATCGGCGCCAAGGACCCGCAAGCCGCCCTGGCTGCCCAATCGTCGCTGGCCCAGCCGGCTGTCGAAAAGGCCGTGGCCTACGGCCGTTCGGTCTATGAGATCACCACCCAGACCCAGCAGGAACTGACCAAGATGGTCGAAGCCCAGATCGGCAGCTTCCAGAAGTCGGTCGCCGGCATGCTCGAAATGGCTGCCAAGTCCGCTCCGGTCGGTTCCGAAGGTGCCGTGACTGCCATCCAGAGCGCCATCGCTGCCGCCAATTCGGCTTTCGGCAACATGAACGCCGTCACCAAGCAGTTCGCCGATGCCGCCCAGGCCAATATCGCCGCGCTGACCAAGCAAGGCCGCTAAGCAGCTAAGCAGCTAAGCAGCTAAGCAGCTCTGGCTGTGAAATAGAAGGCCCTGCGGGTTCCGCAGGGCCTTTTTGCTGGTATAAACGCAAGCCATCGATTCGAATGGAGAACAGCGATGCCCGACAAAAACAATGAAGACGAAGTAAACGCCGAGCGCATGCTGGAAGCGGCCCTGGGCGGCATGACCCCGCACGAGGCCCTGATTCAGGCGTCGCTCGCCGAAAGTGCTGACAGCGAAGCGCGGGCTGCCGCCGCGGCCAAGAACCGCGAGCGTGCCTTGAAGCTGCTTGAGGCTATCGAAAAATCGATGGGCTGACGGGGCTCAGGGACGACGGCCACAACCTGAACCTGATCGATCGGCCAGCACTCGGGCTGGGCGTTTTTACGCCTAGCTCGCCGCTTCGACCCACTCGGCACGATTGCGGCCACTGGCTTTGGCCTTGTAGAGGCATTGGTCGGCCTGACGGAACAGCTGCTTGATCGGGCCGGCGGCCGGAGTGGTGCAGGCGGCCCCGACCGAAATGGTGACGACGCCCCAGTCGGCATTTTTTTCGTGGGCAATGCCCAAGGCGGCGACCGCCTTGACGAGACTGGCGGCCAAATTGATGTGCACGCCGGGAGCGGCGTCGGGAATGATGACAGCGAATTCCTCGCCGCCATAGCGCGCCACAAAAGTCCCCGGCGCGGTCTGTTGATCATTGGCCTGCTGAACGACCTCGCCCAGGCAAGCGGCGACTGAGCGCAGGCAATCATCGCCCGCCTGATGGCCATAATGATCGTTGTATTTCTTGAAATTATCGACGTCCACCATCAGCAGGCCAAACGGCTTGGCCTGGGCCTGGGCCCGTTCCCACAAACAGTCCACCTGAAAGTCCATGGCGCGCCGGTTGAGCAAGCCGGTCAGGCCGTCGCGGTTGGCCTGGTCCTGCAACTTGGCGTTGGCGACGGAGAGACGGTTGCGCAGGGCGGCGATCCGCGACATGGCCTTCATCTTGGCCTGGAGCACGGGTTCCGGCACGGTCTTGGCGATGAAATCATCGCCGCCGGCCTCGATGGCGGTGACCAGATTGGAAATCGTGTCGGTTGCGGTGACGAAGATGATCGGCGTCCAGGCCCAGGCTTCCTGGCCTTCCAGCGCGCGGATCCGGGTCGTCGTCTCGAAACCGTTCATGCCGGGCATTTCGATGTCCATCAGAATCAGGTCGAAAGCCTCCTTCTGGAACAGATCGATGGCCGCCTGACCATTGATGGCGTGTTGGACTTGGTATCCGAACGACTCCAGACGGGCGCTCGTGACTACGGCAATCGCTCGCGAATCGTCTACCAGCAGAATTTTCATCATCTTTCCAAGGTTCGATTTTGGCCAGCAGCATACCTTTTCGACCCAATGACGGCTACAACTTTGGTCATATTCAGGCGCTTTGGGCGCTCGGCTGTTCGTCGCCATCGTGCCGTGCTTCGGCAAAGGGTATTTCGATGGCTGAACGGATTTCGATTTTGGGCAAAATTTCGGGCTTACCGTAGCATTTGCCGCTTAGACCCGCCGTGCTTCAGCGGATGACCAGATGGTCGCGCTCGCGCCGGACGGGCAGGGCGAAATCGAACAAATCGGCCTGGGCGGCCAGGTCCAGGTCGGCGGCGGGCAGGTTGGGCCAGGCCGCGGTGCCGAATCGCCGGCCGAAATCCGACTGCCTGACCCGGCGGGAGATCGGGCCCGGATCGGCGGCCTCGCCGCGGAGCAGGGCTTCGAGATAGTCGGCGCAGGCGATGTCCTCGTCGCCGTCGCGATCGATCCAGTCGCCGGTGATGACGAAACAGACATCGTCGGCCCCGGCGGCGCGAATCGCCTCTGCCGTGGCCCGGGCGCAGACGAGGCTGCCGGCAAAGAGGCGGCGGACGCCGCCAAAACGTTGCAGGCCGCGCACGCCGGCGGCGGTGCTCATGACGATGTTGCGGCCAGTCAGATCGGCGGCCATCAGCGCCGCCGGCGAGTTCCCGAAATCAAAACCCGGGGCCGGGTCGCCGCCGACCACGGCGCCGACGAGCAGCGAATCCGGCATCGTTTCGGCCAGGGCGGCCGCCGCCGCGACGCCTTCCACCGGATATATCGCTTTGGCCCCGCGTGATAGCGCGACGGCTGCCGTCGTGAAGGAACGCAGGACATCGATGACGACCACCGTGTCATCGACCGGGGGCTGGTTCTGCAGGCGGTTCAGGTAAATGCGGGAAAAGCGCATGGCGGGGGCGGAGGGCGGTGCGACACATTTTCAGCATAACCCCTGGCGCCGCCTGTCGCAAACCCGACAATGGCCTACCAGTGCGGCCGGAAAGGCCCGCCACTGCGTGCTCCGGTGTCGGGCGTGGAATTTGCTGTGAGGGGTCATACCCAACTCAGAGCAAACAAAATGACCCCAGAACTCCGCGCAAAACTGCTCGCCGGCCTCAAGGATGGCAGCATCGTGCCTTACCTTGGCCCCGGCGCCCTGGCCGATGTGAAGAATGCCGCGACCGGCGCGCCGATTCCCGCCGACAGCGATTCGCTGATCTACGCGATGAACGACGGCAAACCGATGGCACCCAAGCTGATGTACGAGTTCCCGCGGGCCGCGATGAACGTCGAACTGAAGCGCGGCCGGAGCACCGTCACCAAGTTCCTGACCCGCGTCTATGGCGACACCCTGTGGACGCGCGGTGCGTTGCACGACTGGCTGAAGGGCATTGCGCCGCACTACGTCATCGACATCAACCGCGATACGCAGCTGCAGGACTCCTACGCCGACGTGTCGCACAACCTGATTACCGGCATCGCCCGCATCGGCGGCACCGACTTCCGCTACAAGCTCTATTTCTGGGACGGCCAGGCCTACCAGAAGAGTACCGTCATCAATCCGGCCATTCCCATCCTCTTCAAGCCGATGGGCACGCCCAAGCCGGAAGCGGTCTATATCGCCTCCGATGCCGACTACGTCGATTTCATCACCGAACTGATGGGCGGCTTCTCGATTCCGCCCGAGGTCAAGGAACTGCGCAAGGGCAAGCAGTACCTGCTGATGGGCATGCGCCTGAATCGCGACACCGAGCGCATGGTCATGGCCGACATGATCTACGCCGCCGCACAGCCGGCCGGCTGGATTTTTATCGCCGAGCCGACCGACAAGGAGAAGCGTTTCTGCAAGAAGGTCGGGCTGGAAATCATCCAGGCCGACGTCTTCGAATTCATCGGCGCCGCCGTGGCGGCCTGAACTTATTCATAAACAGGGAGAAAACCCATGCTGCTGGATCGTTACGAACCGCTATTTTTCAATTCCAATTTCAAGGAAGCCGCCAGCGATGCCGGCTGGGCTGCCTACCGTGGCGAACTGGTCGTCATCGAAGGCGAAGTGGCCGACGACCAGGGCCGGCGCAAGCCGCCGGTGGCGCTGTTCAAGCAGGCCGCCGTGCTGACCCAGGGCGACGAGTTGAAGCTGATCTCTGGCTCGCTGGAAGAACTGCAACATTGGCCGGCCTTCATGGAAAAGTTCGGGGGCGATCTGAACCCGAGCACGGTGGCCGTGATGTTCACGGTCAATATTCCGAAGCCTTTCGTCTCGGTGATCAATGGCGCCACCGTCGCCTTCATTCCGCTGACCGAAGGCCTGTGCTGGAACGAGCTGATCGACCTGGCCGCCCTCGAAAAGGGAGATTTCAAGGGGCAGAGCTCGGCCGATAAAGTGGTCACCGTGTTCAACGGCTTCAAGGGACACAAGTACAAGTTCCCCGAAATGAGCGTCGACGAAGCCCTGAAGACGACCAACAACGCCAAGCGCGAAGTCCACGGCGCCGTCTGATGCCCTGGGATGAGCGTTTTTTGCTCGGGGTGGCGGAGATGGACGCCACCCATCGCGAATTCGTCGCCATGGCCGACGCCCTGCTGGTCGCTTCCGACGAGGCCTTCCCGGCGCTGTTCGCCGAACTGCACGAACACACGCGCCGGCATTTTGAGCACGAGGGCAAGCTGATGAAGGCCTGCCGCTTCCCCGCCATTGGCGAGCACAACAGCGAGCACCTGCGCGTTCTCGGCGAACTGGCGCACTTCGCGCGCAGCGTCGCGGCCGGTCGCCTGGGCATGGCACGCGAATACGCCCGCAACCTGCCGGCCTGGTTTTCCACCCATCTGGCGACCATGGATGCGGCGCTGGCCGGCTGCCTGAAGAAAGGCTGATCGGGGGGCGCTGGTTCGGAAATCAACCGACCAGCGCTGGCTGCCGGGTTGCAGGAACTCCAACTTGCTCGTCGGTCTAAAGTCATATATCGCTTTGCTGCCCGGTTGGCCGGGTCGCAAGGCATGCGGCGATTCTGTTTCAGCGGAAAGGGAGGCCATCCGATGAAAGCGACCAAAATGCCCGAACGGCGAAAAGGGACCCCGAGAGCATGGGTGATGCGGCAGATGCGTTTGCCGCTGATCCTGGCTTCGATTTTTGGCTCGATGGCCCATGCTGGCGCGGCGGAGGGAGCCGCGGAGAGGTCGTCGATCAACAGCCGAAAGATGGGTCTCGATATCAAGGTCGAAGGCGGGGGATGGGGGTCGGCCCGCCCGGAGACGATCGAAAGGGTGCTCTATTCGGTGGCTGACGAATTGATGGCGCGCTTGCCAAGCAAGCTCGCGGCACCGATCGTGGTGACGCACACCAATAGCAATCCGGTCGCCCTCTACGACCGTGGTGCAAACGGGGAGTACCGCGTGCAGCTTCACGCCACGGGGCAGAGTTGGCATTTGTATGTCTACGAATTCGCCCACGAGTTGTGTCACATCCTGTCCAACTATGAAGAACACGTCGGCGCCGATACCACCAAATACAATCAATGGTTCGAAGAAACACTGTGCGAGACGGCGTCGCTGTTCGCCCTGAAAAATCTGGCCGAGACCTGGGAGGACGCTCCGGCCAGCCCGGAAGTCGTCGGCAAGGGAAAGAACCTGCGGCGCTTTTTCGAGCATCTGATTTCCGAGGGGCACCGCCAGTTGCCGGCGCATGCCCCGCTGGCCAGCTGGTTGCGGGAACACGAGGCGGATTTGCGCAACAACCCCTACCTGCGCGACAAGAACGACGTGGTTGCCAATCTGCTGCTGCCGCTATTCCAGAAAAACCCCCAGAACTGGGATGCGCTGACTTATCTGAATCTGAATCCGGACGATGCGCGGAGTAGTCTGGAGGATTTCCTGCGTCACTGGTATCAGAACGCGCCGCTTGAGCACAAGCATTTCGTCGCCAGCGTACTGTCCCTGCTGTGGAGCGGCCAGGGCGAGCCGCCAAATCTGGCGCTGGCCAGGGATTCGGCGGTGGTTACCTCGGGTTTGCCGGTCGAGAAATTCTGACTTTTGTGGGCCGGGATTCCGGAACTATTCCATAGTTATTTAGTCAACTATTCAACGTTGCTGCAATCCAGATTCGGGAGAGATACCGCTTCCCCGGTATCCATGATTATTTGTTGGTATTCCAAGCGATTTAAAGGGAGGGCCTTTACGCAAGGAGAAATATCATGACGAAGAATAAGTTTCTTGTTTCCGCAGTCAGCTTGCTGATTGCCGGTATTGGTTCCGCTTCGGCGGCTTCGTATGACGGAAGTTTGTACAGCGATTTGCAGACGTCGCACCAGTTGACGACCGGTGAGACGCGTGGTGCCCAAGGGCCGATTCGCTCGCTCGACGTTCAGCCGGCCGCCAACGATATTTACGATTCGCTGAACAAATATCAGGCTGCCCAGCAGTTCGACAAGATTGATGGCGAACGCGGCGCGAAGGGGCCGATCCGTTCGGAAAACGACATGGCGATGGAACGTAGCCGTACCGAGTGGAAGAAACTGCTTGGTCCGTTCGACGGCAACGCCGATTGACCCCCGTCCCTCTACTTCTCCCGAAACCGGCGCTGGATGGGGCACTGCACAAGCGGTGCCGAAATGTATCGATGATCGATGGTCAGCGCCCAAAGGCCAGACAACATGTCTGGCCTTTTCCGTTTCAGGCCCCGCCTGGGGCCGCGGACTGGTTCTAGAGGCGGAAGCCGGCGACGGCCGTTTTCAGATTGCTCGACACGTTGACCAGCATGCTGGCCGTGTCGGCCACCGAGGCGACGGCTGCCGAGTTTTCTTCCGACATCTGGGCGATGGCTTCGACATTGCGCGACAGTTCGGTCGAGGCGCTGCGCTGTTCGTGCATGGCTTCGGAAATGCCGGTGATCGCGTCGCGCACCAGTTCGGTGGCGTTGCGGATGCCGGCCATCGAGTTGCTGGCAGCTTCGGCCGACTGAACGACATCGGTGACCAGCGTGCAGTTTTCCTGCATCCCGGAGACGGCGATGGAAACGCTGTTCTGGATCGTGGTGATGACCGTGCTGATTTCCTGGACCGACAGCGTGGTCCGTTCGGCCAGCTTGCGGACCTCGTCGGCGACGACAGCGAAGCCGCGTCCCTGTTCGCCGGCCCGGGCCGCCTCGATGGCCGCGTTGAGGGCGAGCAGGTTGGTCTGGTCGGCTACCTCGCGGATGACCGTGGTGATGTTGCCGATCTGCTGGATATGTTCGGACAGGGTCTGGATCTGGTGGGCGGTTTCTTCGACGCTGGCCGCCACCTTGTTGATCTGGGTGGAAGCCGACTGCACGCCTTTGCCGCTATCGATGGCCAGATTGCCAGCGGCGCGGGCCCGTTCGCTGGCGTCGTCGGCGCTGGCCCCGACATGGTCGATGCTGACGGTCAGTTCCTCGACCGCCGCCGCCGAGGAGGCGGTGGAGCTGGACTGGCTCTGCGTGCTGGCCGAAACCTGCTGGGCGGTGATCGACAACTGGGCGGCGGAAGACGCCAGTTGATCGCTGTTCGAGGCGATCTGGCCGACCGTCCGGGCCAGGTCCTGGCGCATTTTTTCCATGGACTGGATCAACTGGCCGGCTTCGTCGTCGGAAATCGAGTGCGGCGTGTTCCGGCTGGAAAGGTCGCCGCCGGCAATGGCGTGGGCCAGAGCGCCGGCTTCCTGCAGGCGCTTGGTCAGGCTGCTGCGTATCTGCAAGGCCAGTCCGCCGACGATCAGGATGGCGATGCCGGCAACGGCCAGCGACGACCAGGTGCCAAACTCCTTGGCGGCGGCGCCTTCGGCCGAGGTTTTCCTGCCCAGTTCGGCGTTGAACTTCATGTGGGCTTCGAGCGCTTCGTTGAAGTGACGGGCGATCGAACTGATTTGAGCGGTGTTCTGGATGGCTTCTTCGGTTTTGTTCTGGCTTGACAGGGCAAGCAGTGGCTTGATGTTGTCACGGTAGGCGGTAAAGGTTTTCACATCCTCGTCGAGCAGCCGCCGGTCCTCGGCATCGATGACCAGCGGTTCGTAGGCTTTCAGGGCCTGGCTGACGCCCTGAATCGACTTTTCGATGCTGGCTTCAATGTCTGCTTGCGCCTTCGGGTCCTTGGTCAGGACATGGCGATAGATGCGGACCCGCAGTTGGCCGAAGTTGAGCAGGGCTTCGTCAAGCACCAGGACGCTGGGGACGACGTTCTCGTTGCCGAAATTGGCGGCCTGGTAGACCCGCCCCATCTCGTACACGCTTAAAGCTGCGACGATGATCAGTGCGAGGATGGACGTGCTCATCAGGACGAGCAGGCGTTTGGACAGGGTCATTCTTCTCTCCGTGTTTGCAGAAATTTATAGTTATGCGGCAGGCAAGGGACGAGAACGCGACTATTTCTTCTTTTCGCTTGTGCAAGCACTTTATTACTTACGTAGTAATAAGTACAGGTTAAATTAAAATAATTGACAAAAATGATATCGGTGCAGCCTCGCCGATTTTTTACCGAATGCCAGCCCGGCTTGTGGCTGTCGGCAGATCAGGTTTCGACGGGCGCCAGCAGTGCTGCGGCCTGCTGTTCGCAGCGCAGGCGTATGGCCTGATCCAGGGTGGCGAGCCAGCGTCGGGGGATGGCCTGATAACCGTAGCGGGCGCCGGCCAGCATGCCGGCGATGGCGCCGGTAGTGTCGGCGTCGCCGCCGCGATTGACGACGTCGATCAGGCAATCCTCGAAATTGTCGGTGGCGAAGAAGGATTGCAGCACGGCCTGCATCGTCTCGACCACGAAGCCGCTCGGGTTGTCGCGGCGCTTCTTGTCGTAGGCGAAGACCGGGAGCTCGGCGACCAGCTGGCCGGCCCGCTGGCGTTCGACTTCGATGGCATCGCGGCCGGCGAGAAAGTCCTGGACCATCAAGACCAGCGTGTCGCAGGCGGCATCGGACAGCGCGTTGTGGTGGGTGACGTGGGCCTGGGCGCGAATTGCGATTTTGGTCGTTTTTTCGGGCTGACCGTAGCATTTGAGCGCCACCGGCAAGACGCGCATCGCTGCGCCGTTGCCGGCATCGTGCTCGGAGGCGGCGGCTTCCGGTTGGCCGGTCTGGCGGAAAGTGATCAGGTTGCGCCGGACGGTGTTGCCGATATCGACCGGTTTGGCCCGCATCCAGGCGTCAAAGGCCTCGGCGGCGGCCCTGGCATCGACGCTGCCGGCGGCGATGATCGATTCGCCCAGCGCCAGCGCCATTGTCGTGTCGTCGGTGACCTGGCCGGCTTTCAGACGCAGCCAGCCGCCGCCGGTGAGGTTGCCGTGCACGCCGATCTGCTGGCGGATTTCATTGGGGGTCAGGAATTCGACGGTGGCGCCCAGCGCATCACCGACGGCCAGCCCGACATAGGCCGCCATCGCCCGGTCGAGTTGCGGCGAGCGTTCCGGGAACGCCACGGTGCGGCGGCGTACCGGCGCGGTTTTGGCAATCAGCTCTCCGGTCCAAAACATAGGGCGTAGTCCTTGCAGACCCCGCAGGACGGCGCGGGGCAGACGTAGATGCCTTCACGCGAGCAGAACTGGCGGTAGATGAATTTCTTCCACTTCATGTCGCCGGTGTTGGCACGGGCCAGCCCCGGGAAATTCACCCACATCAGCTTGGTCAGCTCATCGCGATTGGCGAAGCCGATATCCTGCCACAGATGGTCGCGGCCGGCGCAGGCGGTGGCGACGATGTTGGCGATCAGCAGTTCGCTGGGCGACTGGACGGCGCGGTGATCGAGCAGGAGCTTCTGGATGTCTTCCCATTCGGGAATGGCCTCGACTTCGCGCTGGGTCAAGGCGATGTCGCAGCCGGGGAAATAGGTGGCCAGCAGGTGCCGGCCGGCTGCCGCGCCGAGGCCGAAATCGCCGGGCAGACAGCCGTCGCCGGCGGCCTGCCCGGCGACCAGGCTGGCCAGCAGGGGGCGGTTCGGATCGCGCGCCGCCGGGCCGCTTGCCGGCGAGGCGAGCAGTTCGGCGAGCAGCAGAGCCCGGGCGGGCAGGCGATCCGGACCGTTCATGGCCTTGCCTTACTTGCTCGGACTCATTTGCTGGGATACTCGACCAGGATGTCCTCGTCGCGGACGATCATCTGGCAGGCCAGGCGCCACTGGGTCGGCGGGATGTCATCGACGTACATCTGGTCGATCTCGGCCTTGGTGATGTGGCCGAGTTCGGTCAGCGCGGCGACTTCGCGAACGTTGAGCGGGCCGCCCATCGGGGCGCGCTTGCCGTCAACCGACGAGACCTTGACCAGGCAGGTGCCGCAGTTGCCTTCCTGGCAACCGAAATCGATCGGGATGTGGTGTTCCTTGGCCAGATCGAGGATGGTCTGGGTGTGGCTGCCGGCGACGGCGTATACCGTCTTGTCCTTGTGCAGCGGGCTGCTGAATGTGATGAGGGCCATTTCTTGGTTCTCCAGAAGAGCGGGTTGGTTTGGGTTTCTCTGATTGGATTGGGCGTTTGCTTTTAATCTTGTTCGGTTCAGGCCGGGCGAACGACGATGTCGCCCGACAGGATCTGCGCCTGGCACGCCAGGCGATGGCCGCGCGGGGCGAGGTTGTCCTTAAGTACCTGGTCTTCCAGGATGCTCGGCGGGGCGAGGTTTTCGCCGCCGGAAACAATCCTGGTCAGGCAGGTGCAACATTCGCCTTCGCGGCAGCCGTAGGTGATGCCGGCGCCGACTTTTTCGGACACTTCGATCAGCCGGGTGCCGGCCGGCACGGTGACGGATACGCCGATATCTTCGAAGGTGACTTTGGCTTTTGGCA
>CAIXSK010000186.1 GCA_903922075.1 uncultured beta proteobacterium
CACGCGGCCGCTTTGCACAATCAGGTTTTTGGCCCACAGGGCGACCAGCACGGCGCCGACCAGGCCGCTTGCCGGGTCGAGCCAGGCCCAGCCGCAGAGCCAGCCGCCAGCCAGCGCGGCGATGGCGAGCAGCGAGGTCAGGGCATCGGTAACGACGTGGATGTAGGCGGCCTTGAGGTTGAGGTCGTGGTGATGCTCGTGGCCGTGGTCATGGCCATGATGTTCGTGGTCGTGGGCGCCGCCGAGGATCAGCGCGCAGACGACATTGACGGCCAGGCCGAGGACGGCGACGGCCATCGCCTCGGGGTAGTGGATGGGCTGCGGCGACCACAGGCGGTCGAGCGAGCCGAAGACCATGGCGGCGGCGACGCCGAGCAGGAAGATGGCGCTGGTGTAGCTGGCCAGCACTTCGATCTTCCAGGTGCCGAAGGCGAAGCTGGGGTCGTCGGCGTATTTTCGCGCGGCGCGGTAGGCGAAGGCGGAGAGGCCGATGGCCAGCGCGTGCGAACTCATGTGCCAGCCGTCGGCGAGCACGGCCATGGAGTTGTACCACCAGCCGGCGACGATTTCGACCAGCATGGTTGCGACGGTGATCCACAGCACCAGCCGGGTGCCGCGTTCGGCCGCGGCGTTGCCGATCGCGTAGCGGTGGTCGTGGGTCCAGCGCGAGAGGTCGTGCGGGCCGTTCATTGCTGGCCGTAGCCCTTGAATTTTTCCAGCACCTCGGCCATTTCGCCGGCGCTGAGCAGGACCGGGTTGCCGAGCTGGCAGGCGCGCCAGTATTGCTCGCAGAGTTCTTCGAGTTCGACGGCCAGGGCCAGCGCCTCGGCAAGGTCGCGGCCGGCGACGAGCATCCCGTGGTTGGCGAGCAGGCAGCCCTTGCGGCCGGCCATGGCCTGCAATGCTACGGTCGAGAGCATTTTTGAGCCAAAAATGGAATATTCGGCGCAGCGGATCGTGTCGCCGCCGAAGCGGGCGATCATGTAGTGAAAGGGCGGGATGTCGAGGCGCAGGCAGGCCAGGCTGACGGCGAACGGCGAGTGGGCGTGCAGCACGGCGCCGACTTCCGGCCGGCTGGCGTAGAGGTCGCCATGGAAGCGCCATTCCGACGAGGGCTTGCGGCGGCCGACGTGCGAGCCGTCGAGGGCCATCAGTGGGATGTCGTCTTCGCGCAGGTCGGTGTAGGCCATGCCGGTCGGCGTGATGTAGAAGCCGTCGCCGGCGCGCACGCTGACGTTGCCGGCCGTGCCCTTGTTCAGCCCGGCCGGTTGCAGGGCGCGGGCGGTGGCGATCAGTTGCGTGCGCGGGTCAGCCATGGCTCGCCTCCTCGGGGTAAAGGCCGAGCAGGCCGTCCCGGCTGGCCGGGCAGGCGCCGCGCTCGGTGATGATGGCGGTGACCAGGCGGGCCGGCGTGACGTCGAAGGCCGGATTGGCGACCGCCTCCCTGACCGGCAACTGGTGCAGGGCCGAGGGCACGCCGCGGGCGTCGAGGCCGTGCACGAGGCGGAATTCGTCGCCGTCGCGCTCCTCGATCCGGATGCCATGTCCTTCCGGCAGGTCGAAGTCGATGGTCGAGCGGGGGGCGGCGACATAGAAGGGAATGCCGTTGTCGGCACAGGCCAGCGCTTTGAGGTAGGTGCCGACCTTGTTGGCCACGTCGCCGTTGGCGGCGATGCGGTCGGCACCGACGATCACGGCATCGACCTTGCCGCCGCGCAGCAGGATGCCGGCAGCGTTGTCGGCGATCACCGTGTGCGGCACGCCGTGCTGGGCCAGTTCCCAGGCGGTGAGCAGCCCCTGGTTGCGCGGCCGGGTTTCGGACACCCAGACGTGCACCGGCAGGCCGGCATCGTAGGCGGCATAGACCGGCGACAGCGCGGTGCCCGCGTCGACGGTGGCCAGCCAGCCGGCGTTGCAGTGGGTCATGATGTTCAGTTCATTGCCGTTGAAACGCTTCGCCTGGCGGAGCAGGCCCAGTCCGTGCCGGCCGATGGCCAGGTTCTGCGCGATGTCCTCTTCGGCGATGGCCTCGGCTTCCTGCCAGGCGGCCTGCTGGCGTGCCGCCGGGGGCAAGGGAGTCAGGCGTTGGCTCATCCGGGTCAGCGCCCAGTGCAGGTTGACGGCCGTCGGCCGGGTCTTCCACAGGGTATCAATGGCCGTTTTCAGGCGCTCGTCGTCGGCGCCCTCATCGAGGGCGATGGCCAGCCCGTAGGCAGCCGTGGCGCCGATCAGCGGGGCGCCGCGCACCTGCATGGCGCGAATGGCGTGTGCCGCCCCGGCCAGCGTGTCGACGCGAACCCAGTGCAGCGCGTGCGGCAGGCGGGTCTGGTCGATGATGTCGATGGCGCATCGGTCGGGGTGAGGACGTAGGGTTCGGGTGGGAATGCCGTCGATATTCATGGGTTGTTTCTTGGAACTGGCGGGAGGATGATGTTCGCTGATGGCGCGGTATTCGACATTGTGACGGCGGCTTAGTCGCCAAGGAAGTCCGGGCGGGAAAATTGTCCGGCGAAGTCGTTGAAAAAATTGGCAAAATAATCAAAATCTGTAAGAATTTTCGTAAGAAACGCTAAAATCAGAAGCTGGCTGCAGCTTGATCCGTTCGCCAAATTCGGCCAGATGCACTGCTAAATCCAGGCCACAGCCCTCATGTCGGGGAGACAAAAATGTTCTCGTTTTTCAAAACAAAGCCTGCCGATGCCGCCAGCCGCCAGACGGCCGAGCAGCAACTGGCGCTCCGCGGCCGCTACAACGCCGACCGCCTGCCGGCTAATCGTCAGGCCTTGGGGCTGCCGGAATCGGCGGGCGGCCTGTTCATCGGCTTCGTGCCGCCCTATGCCGCTTTCCCGTCGGTGGCCGACGGCCTGAGCCGCGCCGTGGCCGGCAGCGGCAATCTCACCTTCGCTGCGCTCTCTTCAACCGGCGCCCTGTGCAGCGGCGGCGAATCCACCTACTGCGGCGCCGAAGCGCACGACCGCGAGGGCAGCTACCTGTGGCTGTCCGACGAGATCGTCGAGCGCGCCGAAATCCACAGCATGGACCTGAGGATGGGCCAGGGTTCGACGGTCAGCGAACGGGTCAGCCGGATCGCCCAGGAACTGGGCAAGGTCAATCCCTCCTTCCAGATCAATGCCCAGGACACCTTCGCGCTGATCTTCTGCGATGGCCTCTCCGCCTCGGAAGGCTTCCTGATGCGCGCCTGGTACGAGAGCAAGCGCTTCCCTTGCCTGGCGGTCGGCGGTTCGGCCGGCGGCAAGCTGGACTTCTCCGGCACCTACATGCACGACGGCCGACAGGTCCTGACCGGCAAGGCCATGCTGATCTTCTGCAAGGTCAAGCCCGGCATCCGCTTCTCGCCGTTCAAGTCGCAGAATTTCGTCCCGACCGGCAAGAGCTGGCTGGTCGCCGAGGCCGATCCGGTGGCGCGTACGGTCAGCAGCGTGTTTGCCGAGGATGGCGGGACGGTCGGTTTCCTGACCGCCCTGGCCAGTCATTTCCGCTGTCCGGAAAGCGAGGTCGCCAAGCATCTGGCCAACCATACCTTCGCCGCCTCGGTCGACGGCGAGATGTTCATCCGTTCGGTGGCAGCGTTGGGCGCCGACAAGACGGCCTTCTTCTGCGACATCGAATTCGGCGATTGCCTGCATCTGTTGAAGCAGGAGGATTTCATCGCCACCACGCAGCGCGACTGGCAGCAGTTCCTGGCCGGCAAGGGGGCGCCGCTGGCCATGCTGCTCAACGACTGCGTGCTGCGCCGGGTCGGCAATACGGCCGTGCTCGGCCGCGCCGCCTTCTTTGCCGACACGCCGGCGGCCGGTTTCTCGACCTTCGGTGAAATCCTCGGCATCCCGATCAACCAGACCCTCTCCGCGCTGGTTTTCTTCCGCGACGGTTCGGGTTTCTCCGACCCGTTCATGAACGCCTTCCCGGTCTCGTACGCGGCGTTCTCCAACCACTATGGGCAGCGCGCGCTGCAGCGCTGGATCACGCTCAACGGCATCCAGCGCGGCATGGTCGAGCAGGTGCTCAACTACGAGCGCAGCGTCCAGCCGGTCATCGACACCCTGCCGTCGCTGGCTTCCGGCTTCCGGCAGCAGGCGGCGACGCTGAACGAGGCGATGTCGCTGATGTTCGCCGTCGGCGAATCGGCCAAGGCTTCGCAGAACTCCCAGGCCAGCCTGGGGGCGGGGCTGGACGACCTGGAGCGCCTGTCCAAGGCGATCGGTTCGATCACCGGCGGGATCAGCGCGATTGCCGACCAGACCAACCTGCTCGCCCTCAATGCCGCCATCGAGGCGGCGCGGGCCGGCGAGGCCGGGCGCGGCTTCGCGGTGGTCGCCGACGAGGTGCGCAAGCTGGCCCAGTCGGCCAAGGACCAGGCCGTCGCCACGGCGTCCAGCATCCGCGAGGCGGTGCAGACCATTTCTGGCATCCGCGGCATTGCCGAGGAAACCCTGCGCTCGATCAATCAGCTGATCGAACGCAGCGAAGCGGCCTCGGCGCAAATTTCGCAGATGACCACCGATGCCGCGCGCGAACAGGCCCAGGTGACGCAGAGCCTGTCCAACGTCGACGAACTGACGCGCGGCATGGCGACGCTGAACGAGTTGCTTGGTCGCCTCGACCACCTGCAGGGGATGGCGTCGAAGCTCTGACGAAGACTTGTCCTGCCGGCGGCGCTGCCGCATGATGCGGCTTGATTTCCAGGGCCGCGCCGCATGCAGACAAACCTTCGCATCGATTCCCGGTTCCCGCAGATGGGAACCACCATTTTTACCGTGATGTCCCGGCTGGCCGCCGAGTGCGGCGCCGTCAACCTGTCGCAGGGCTTCCCGGACTTTCAGGCCGAGCCGGCGCTGTTCGACGCCATGCACCGCCACATGCTGGCTGGCCGCAATCAATACGCGCCGATGGCCGGCCTGCCGGAACTGCGCCAGGCCATCGCGGACAAGGTGGCCGCGCTGTACGGGCCGCGCTACGACATCGAAACCGAGGTCACGGTGACGGCCGGGGCGACCCAGGCGATCTTCACTGCCATCGCCGCTTTCGTCCGGCCGGGCGACGAGGTGATCGTCTTCGAGCCGGTCTACGACAGCTACGTGCCGGCCATCGAAACCGTCGGTGGCAAGGCGGTCTACGCGCAATTGAAGTTTCCCGATTACCAGCCCGACTGGGAACAGGTCGCCGGCCTGATTTCGCCCAGAACGCGGATGATCATCGTCAATTCGCCGCACAACCCGACCGGCAGCGTGAATGCTACGGTAAGCCTGAAAAAACTGGCAAATTTGCTGCGCGGCACCGACATCGTGATCCTCTCCGACGAGGTTTACGAACACATCCTGTTCGACGGCGAACAGCACGCCAGCCTGTGCGGCGATCCCGAACTGGCCGAACGCAGCATCGTCGTCTCCAGTTTCGGCAAGACTTACCACATCACCGGCTGGAAGATCGGCTACGTCGTCGCTCCGGCCGCGCTGATGGCCGAGTTCCGCAAGGTGCACCAGTTCAACGTGTTCTGCGTCCATGCCCCGGCGCAACTGGCCATCGCCGAGTACATGCAGGACGCCCGGCGGCATCTCGGGCTGGCCGTCTTTTACCAGCAAAAGCGCGATTTCTTCCGCGACCTGCTGGCCGCCACGCCCTTCGAGTTGCTGCCCTGTCGCGGCACCTATTTCCAGCTGGCGCGCTACGACCGCATCTCCGACCGGCCGGACCGCGAATTCGCCGAATGGCTGACCCGCGAAGTCGGCGTCGCCGTCATCCCGATTTCGGTGTTCTACGCCGATGGCCGCGACGACCGGGTCGTCCGTTTCTGCTTTGCCAAACAGGAGGCCACCCTGCGCGCCGCCGCCGAGCGCCTTTGCCGGGCTTTGTAACGCAATCTGAAAATATGAATATTGCTTGACCTGTCTACTGGCCAAAGCAAATAATCAGTCCATCAAAATCAAACCTCAAAGGAGAATTACATGGGAATGGTCCAGGAATTCAAGGAGTTTGCCGTCAAGGGCAATGCGATGGATCTGGCGGTCGGCGTCATCATCGGCGGCGCCTTCGGCAAGATTGTCGACTCCATCGTCGGCGACCTGATCATGCCGCTGATCAGCCGCGTTGTCGGCAAACTCGATTTTTCCAACCTGTTCGTCATCCTCGGTGACAATCCGAACAATCTGATCGCGCTGGCCGACCTCAAAAAAGCCGGCATCCCGGTCTTCGCCTACGGCTCTTTCCTGACCATCGTCGTCAACTTCATCATTCTCGCCTTCATCATCTTCATGATGGTCAAGCAACTGAACCGTCTGCGCAGCGAGGAGCCGGCCGCCCCGGAAGAGGCCCCGGCAACCCCGGAAGACGTCCTGCTGCTGCGCGAGATTCGCGACTCGCTGAAAAAATAAGCCGGCGATGCCGGGTTTGCCAAGCCGCCTGCGGGCGGCTTTTTTGTGGGTGTGCCGAATCCGCCTGAAATGCAACATTGCGTAACAGGCAGCGAAAACGGTATGTCCAAACCTCCGGCGCTGCGTTAACCTAGGTACGGCAACCACCATCAAGGCAATCGCCATGAAAAAACAACTGTTCATTTCCACGCTGGCAGCGACTTTGCTGCTCGCCGGCTGTGTCGTCACGCCGGAGCCCTACTACGACGGTCCGGTCTATGTCGATCCACCGCCACCGCGCGTCGAGTATCAGGGCTATGCCCCGGTCGCCGGCTATATCTGGATCGGCGGCTACTGGAACTGGACCGGACATCGCCACGAATGGGTGCCCGGTCGCTGGGATGCGCCGCGTCATGGGCATCGCTGGGTCGAGCCGCGCTGGGAACGGGATGGCCGGCACTGGCGTCAGCGCCCCGGACGCTGGGAGCAGGAAACCGACAGCCGGGCGCTGCACTCCATCATCGGCGGACCGTCAGCGCCGCTGGCGCCGCAGGAGCCGCGTTACCAGCGGCGCGACGACCGCTATGACGACCGTCACGACGACCGCCGTCAGGCGCCCCCGCCGAACTATCGTCAGGAGCGGGGCGCTGTGCCGGTTCCCCGCGGCGAGCCGGAGGGGCGTCCCCAGAACCCAGTATTTGGCGGCCCGTCGCAACCGCCGGTCAGGGCTGAGCCGCCACGGCGAGACCATGAGCGTCGGTCGGCTCCGGATGCCGGGCAGCAGCAGCGCGACGCTCGTCCGGCCCCGCCGCCGCGCACCGAGCAAGACAGTCGCGGCCGCGACGACCGCCAGCGGGAAAATCGGCGAGGCGGTCGCCGGGGTGACGACGACCGTTGAACCAGCTGCCTAGCCGCTGAAAACGGCTTCCCAAAGCGCCCTGACTGCAGCGATATGGGGTTCGATCCCGTCGCGCGGGATCGGCGTTTTGGGGTTGCTGGATAGCCGTTTGGCGTGCTGCAGGCGCCGGTACTCGCGATAGGCGTTACCGGCGGCTTCGGCCTGCCCGGCATCGATCAGGCCCAGTTCGGCGGCCATGCGCAGCAGCGCGATATTGCCGAGGTTGCCGGTCAGGCGCGCATGTTCGTGCGCATAGGCGAGAATCAGGTACTGGACGATGAACTCGACATCGACGATGCCGCCCGGATCGTGCTTGAGCGCGAATTCGCTGGCGCTGTTCAAGGCGTGGGCGTCCAGCATCTTGCGCCGCATGGCGACGACTTCTTCCTTCAGTTTGGCGAGGTCGCGCCGCTGGCGCAGGATTTCGATGCGAATTTCCTCGAAGCGCGCGCCGACCGCCGGGTCGCCGGCGCAGAAGCGGGCGCGGGTCAGCGCCTGGTGCTCCCAGACCCAGGCGTTCTTCAATTCGTAGTCGCGGAAAGCGTCGACCGACACCGCGAGCAGGCCGGAGTCGCCATTCGGGCGCAGGCGCAGGTCGGTCTCGAACAGGATGCCGGCCGGCGTCTGGCTGGACAGCCAGGTATTCAGGCGCTGGCCGAGCCGGGTGTAGTTCTCTTCGGCGTCCATCGCGTCGTCGTCGAACAGGTAAACCATGTCGAGATCGGAGGCGTAGCCGAGCTCCTTGCCGCCCATCTTGCCGTAGCCGATGACGGCGAATTTCGGCGTCGCGCAGTGCCGTTTCCGGATCGTCTGCCAGCACAGCGGCAGGGTTTCCTGGACGATGGTGTCGGCCAGTTCGGTCAGGTGGTCGGACAGGCGTTCGATGGTCTGCAGGCCGGCCAGGTCCTGGGCGAGCAGGCGGAAGACCTGGGCGTGGTGCATTTCGCGCAGGATGTCCATTTCGCGCTCGGTGTCGCCGGCGTGGTGCGACAGGTTTTCGCGCAGGTTTTCGCGGAAACCGGTCCAGTCGGTGGCGATTTCGTAGAGGCGCGGGTCGAGCAATTCGTCGAGCAACAGCGGGTGGCGATTCAGGTATTCGGCCGCCCAGTTCGAGGCACAGACCATGTCGGCAACCCGTCGCAAGGCCATCGGGTATTGCTGCAGCAGCGCCAGGTAGGCGCCGCGCCGGGCGATGCCTTCGAGGAAGTTGAGGCCGCGCACCAGCGTCGTGTCCGGGTCGCCGGTTGCGCCGGCGGCTTCGATCAGGCGCGGCCCGACGGCATCGAGGCGGGCGCGGTTGCTGGCTGGAAGTTGCTGGTAACGGCTGGCGGCGCGCAGTTCGGTGAGGCGGGAAATCGCTTCCAGCGGGTGGCGAAAACCAAGGTTGCCAAAGGCTTCGAGCGCGGTTTCCTCGTCCATCTGGCCGTGCCAGAGCCCGGTCAGTGGATGGTCGCCGGCCTCCGGATCGGAGAACACGGCTTCAAAGTGGCGGCTGACCTTGCTGCGATGGTCGTCGAGTACGGCCAGCATCGCCGGCCAGTCGGGAAAGTCCATGCTGGCGGCGATGATCTGCCGGGCTTCGGCGTCGACCGGCAGCATGTGGGTCTGCTGGTCGTTGACGTACTGTAGCCGGTGTTCCAGGCGGCGCAGGAAGACGTAGGCCTCACGCAACTCCTGTTCGGTCTCGGCCGGGAGCAGCTTGCGCTCGACCAGCAGCTTGAGGACGTGCAGCGTCGGGCGGCTCTGCAAGGCCAGGTCGCGGCCGCCGCGGATCAGCTGGAAAACCTGGGCGATGAACTCGATTTCGCGGATGCCGCCGGGGCCGAGCTTGACGTGGTCGCGCATGTCCTTGCGCGCCACTTCGCGGCGGATTTGCGCGTGCAGGTCGCGCATCGCGTTGATGGCGCCGAAATCCAGGTATTTGCGGAAGACGAAGGGCCGGGCGATGCTCTGCATGGCCGTCACCCAAGCCGGCTGCAGGTTGTCGCCGGCATTCATCGTGCGGCCCTTGATCCAGGCGTAGCGCTCCCACTCGCGGCCCTGGGTGATGAAGTAATTTTCCAGCGCGTCGAGCGAGCAGACCAGCGGGCCGGAATCGCCGTTCGGGCGCAGGCGCATGTCGACGCGGAAAACCTGGCCGTCGGCGGTCAGGTCGCCGAGCGCGCCGATGATCCGTTTGCCCAGACGGTTGAAGAAATCAAAGTTCTCGATGCTCTTCGGGCCGGCGGTATCGCCTTCTTCGGGATAGATGAAGATGTAATCGACGTCGGACGAGACGTTCAGTTCGCGCCCGCCGAGCTTGCCCATGCCGATGATCAGCAGGCGCTGCGGGCGGCCCTGGCTGTCCAGCGGTTCGCCGTGGGCGGCGGCCAGTTGGCGGTGATAGTGGTCGAGCGCGAAATTGGTCGTCACGTCGGCCAGCAGGGTCATGCTCTCGACGACTTCGGCCAGCGGCGCCAGGCCGCAGAGATCGCGCAGGGTGATGTGGGCCATCGCCCGCTGGCGCAGGCGGCGCAGAGCGGAGCGGACGGCCTCGTCGTCGGCGAACGGGCCTTGCAGCGGCGCCAGCAGCAGGGCTTCGTCGAGCGGCTGCTGCCAGGTGGTACGCAGTTCCGGAATCAGCTCCGGGTGGGCCTGCAGCAACTGGGCGACGTAGTGGCTGTGGGCGAGTGCGCCCTGCCAGCGGGGGTCGTGAGTGGTGTCCATGATCTTCGGTCGGCCGATGGGCCGAAAAGGTAGAATAGAGGTTTTCCCTGATTGTCGATTGTAGTGACCTATTACCCCCCATGGCAAAGCGGATTTGCCCGTGAATGAGCCAAAAAGCCAGCATTCCCCGGTGATTTCGCCGGAGGTGCGCGTCGCGCTCTATCACCGGCTGCGTTTCCTGTGGCCGGTGCTGGCCCGGCCGGCGGTTGCCCGCGGCATTCGCCTGCTGGGTTGGGGGATGTTCGGCGCCTGGTTGCTGTTCACCATCCTGTTGCTGGTGCTGCGCTTCGCCGTGCTGCCGAAGGTCGGCGAGTACCGGAGCGCGGTCGAACAGGCGGCGAGCCGGGCAGTTGGGCAGCCGGTCAGGATAGGGCGCCTGGAGGCGCGCTGGCAGGGCCTGAATCCGGATCTCGTGCTGGACGACGTGGTGGTCGAGGACAGGCATGGGGCGCCGGCCTTTTCGCTGACCCGGGTCGAGGGTGTGCTGTCCTGGCAGACGCTGTGGCGCTTGCGCCCGACCCTGGCGCTGCTCGCTTTCGACGGCCCGGTGCTGCATGTGCGCCGCGAGACCAGCGGCAGGATTACGGTGGCCGGCATGGCGACCGAGGACGAGAGCGATCCGGCCTTTGCCGAGTGGGTGCTGGAACAGAGGCGCATCCGTATCCGCGACGCGACCATCGTCTGGGAAGACCGGCTGCGCAATGCGCCGCCGCTGGTCCTGGAGGATCTGCAGCTGGCCCTGGACAACAGCGGCCGCCGGCATCGCTTCGGGGTCTCGGCGGCGCCGCCGGAGCACCTGGCTTCGCGGGTCGACATCCGCGGCGAGGTCAAGGGCGATCTGGACGATGCGCTCGAGCATTTGTCGGGCAAGATTTTTGTCGAGCTGGATTATGCCGATCTGGCCGCTTGGCGGACCTGGGTGGATTATCCGGTGCATCTGCCGCAAGGGCGCGGCGCCTTGCGCATCTGGGGCGATCTGGACGACGGTGCCGGGGCGTTGACGGCCGATGTGGCGCTCGAGGAACTGCGTCTGCGCCTTGGCAGAAAGCTGCCGGAGCTCGATCTGGCCAGCATGCGCGGCCGCCTGGAGGGGCGTTACAAGGCCAACGAGTGGGCCCTGGCCGGGCACAAGGTGGAATTGCTGACCCAGGACGGAATTCGCATTGCGCCGACCGATTTCCAGCTCGAATGGCGACGGAATCCGCAGAATGCGTCGGTCCATGGCAATGCCAGCGCCAATTTCCTTGATCTGTCGGTGCTCGCCCGGTTGGCGTCGTTCGTGCCGTTGGACGAGCGCAGCCGGGAGTTGCTGCTCAAGCATCGTCCGCAGGGGCGGATTGCCGAGTTGCGGGCGGGCTGGGCGCTCGAAGGCGAGGCCCTGAAGCGCTACAGCCTGAAGGCCGGATTCCAGGGCCTGGGGATCGACGCCGGCGGCTACTTCCCCGGGGCCGGTGGCTTGTCCGGACAGGTCGATCTGAGCGAAAAGGGCGGCGAACTGACGCTCGACGGGGCGGCGGCGAGTCTGTCGTTGCCGGCCGTCTTTCCCGAACCCGATATCGCGCTGGACAAGCTGAAGGCACGGGCGACCTGGAAAGCCTCCCCGGATGCCGTGGACGTCAAGTTGCAACGACTCGAGTTTTCCGGGCCGGATGCGACCGGCTCGGCCCAGGGCAGCTATCGCTACACCGGCGACGGCCCGGGCGAAATCGACCTGACCGCCAGCATCGAGAAGGCCGACGGCCGGGCGGTCTGGCGCTACATGCCGCACGCGGTCAATGCCGATGCCCGGGCCTGGATCCGCCGCGGCATCGTCGGCGGGCGGGGCTACGATGGTCACCTGGTGCTCAAGGGCAAGCTGAAGGATTTCCCGTTCCGCGACGGCCAGAGCGGCCAGTTCATCGTGACCGCCAAGGCGGCTGGCGCCAAGGTCGATTACGCCCCGGGCTGGCCGGCCATCGACGAGATCGACGCCGACATGACCTTTGGCATCGGCATGAAGATCGCCGCCAGGAAGGGGCGCATTTTCGGCGCCAGCCTGTCAGGGGTGACGGTCGAGCTGCCGGATTTCGAGTCAAACGAGGAAATGCTGTTCGTCCGTGGCGTGGCCCAGGGGCCGACCAGCGAATTCCTGCGCTTCATCGAGCAAAGCCCGGTGGCCGAGACCATCGACCGCTTCACGGACGGCATGAAGGCGAACGGCAACGGCAGCTTGAACCTGGAACTCGATATCCCCTTGCGCCATGCCAACGACACCAAGCTGCGCGGCGACTATCGTTTCCTGAATAACCAGTTGCAGCCGGTGGCCGGCCTGCCGCCGCTGACCCAGGTGAACGGCCGCTTGTTGCTGACCGAGCGGACGGTGGCCGGGCGCGATATCAGCGGCCGGGCGTTTGGCGGGCCGCTCAAGGTGCAGGTCAAGAGCGCCGGCGATACGGTCGGCGTGCAGGCTTCGGGGACGGCCGGCATCGGCGAGGTCAGCCGCCACTTCGGCTGGCCGCTGATCAATCATCTGAGCGGCAGCGCCGACTGGAAGGCGGATATTTCGATCCGCAAACGTAATGCCGATGTGGTCGTCGAATCGAATCTGCTCGGCATCAGTTCGCCGCTGCCCGATCCGCTGAACAAGACGGCGACGACGCCGCTGCCGCTACGCGTCGAGCGCACGGCGCCCGATGCAACGCGCGAGCAGTACCGGATCACGCTCGGCAAGGTAGCGCAGGGCCTGGTCGTCCGGCGTCAGGGGAGCTGGGAAAGGGCCGTCTTCGCCGTCGGCGACGGCGAGGCGCGCCTGCCGGACAAGGGGCTGGCGGTGCGGGTGGCGACGCCGCGCATCGATGCCGATGCCTGGAAGAATTTCCTGCCGGAAGGTGCCGCCAATGGCAATGGAAATGGTAGCAACGGCAACGGGAATGGCAACGGGAATGGCAATGGACTGGCGCTGTCCGCGGTGACGCTGAAAACCCCCGTGCTGCGTCTGCTTGAGCGCGATTACCATCAGGTCGATGTCAGCCTGCGGCCGCGCGACGGCGGCTGGCAGATCGGCCTCAATACGCGCGAGGCGGTCGGCGACGTGTTCTGGCGCAGCGCCGGCGAGGGCTGGATCGAGGGTAATTTCCGGCGCCTGGCCATCCGTCAGGCCGCCGAGGCGGGCGATGCGTCCAAGTCCTTGATCAACAGCCTGCCCGGGATGAACCTGGTGGTCGAGGATTTTCAGCTCGGCGACATGGCGCTTGGCAAGCTTGAGCTGAATGCTCGCAACGAAAAGGGGGCGTGGCGCCTCGACACGCTCAGCCTGCAGAATCCCGACGGTGGACTGAAGGGCAAGGGGGTGTGGATCAATGCCGGCAGCCACCAGACGCAACTCGATTTCGAGCTAACGGCCAAGGACGTCGGCAAGTTGCTCGGCCGCCTTGGCTATGTCGATGCGGTGCGCCGCGGCAGCGCCAGGTTGGCCGGCGGCCTGCAGTGGAACGGGCCGCTGACCAGCATTCACTACCCGTCCTTGAGCGGCCAGATGACGGTCGATGCCGAAAAGGGCCAGTTCAACAAGCTGGAACCCGGGGTCGGCAAGCTGCTCGGCCTGATTTCCCTGCAATCCCTGCCTCGACGACTGACGCTGGATTTTCGCGATATCTTCAGCGACGGCCTGGCCTTCGACAGCATCGAAGGCAAGCTCGCAGTACGCAAGGGCGTGATGCGGACCAACGGGCCGTTGCGCATCTACGGCCCGGCGGCGCAGATCGAGATGCAGGGCGAGTCCGACCTCAAGGCCGAAACGCAGGATCTGCAGGTCGTCGTCCGGCCGGAACTGGGCGGGCTGGCGGCGGTTGGCGCGGCGGCGCTGGCGCACCCGGTGGTCGGCGCCGCGGCGCTGGTCGCCAACACCGTGCTGCAAAAGCCGCTCAACCGGCTGTTCAGCTATCGCTATCACGTCACTGGCACCTGGGCCGATCCCAAGGTCGACAAGGCCGGGGAGTCGTCGTCGGAAGTCAAACCCAAGCCGGAAGAGGAGGGTAAGCCGTGAGTAAGCAGAACTGCCGCATCGCCGCCTTGCAGATGGTCTCCGGGCCGCGCGTTGCGGATAACCTGGCGATCGCCGGCCGGCTGATCGAGGATGCCGTCGGCCAGGGCGCGCAACTGGTCGCGCTGCCCGAGTATTTTCCGATCATCGGCGCGACCGACGCCGACCGCGTGCGGGCGCGCGAGGACTTTGGCCAGGGGCCGATCCAGGACTGGCTGGCCGCCACCGCGCGGCGCCACGGCATCTGGATTTTTGCCGGTTCCCTGCCGCTGACGGCCGAGGCGCCGGACAAGATGCGCAATGCCAGCCTCGCCTACAACCCGGCCGGCGAATGCGTGGCGCGCTACGACAAGGTGCATCTGTTCGGCTTCAAAAAGGGCGACGAAGCCTACGACGAGGCGGCGTTCATCGAGCCCGGCAATCAGCTGGTTTCGGTCGACACGCCGTTCGGCAAGGTCGCCCTGTCGATCTGCTACGACCTGCGTTTTCCCGAACTGTACCGGGCGCTGGCGCCGGTCGACCTGATCCTGGTACCGGCCGCCTTTACCGAAACCACCGGCCGGGCGCACTGGGAAATCCTGCTCCGCGCCCGGGCCATTGAGAACCAGTGTTATCTTCTTGCTGTCGGACAAGGCGGGCGCCATGAAAACGGCCGGCTGACCCACGGCAACAGCATGATCGTCGACACCTGGGGCGAGATTCTCGACCGCAAGCTGAAGGGGCCGGGCGTCGTCATCGCCGACCTCGATCATCAGCGCATCGCCGAAATTCGCGAGAGCCTGCCGGCTCTCGCCCACCGCAAACTTTGATGGAGTTGCAATGAATCCGAACAGCGCCCTGGCGCAAGCCGAATCCCTGCTGCTGGAACCCTTTTCACTGACCGAGGGCGACCTGTCGCGGACCTTCGGCCAGATCCTGACCCACCAGGTCGATTATGCCGACCTCTACTTCCAGTATTCCCGCTCCGAGGCCTGGAGCCTGGACGAGGGCATCGTCAAGTCGGGCAGCTTCAACATCGACCAGGGCGTCGGCGTGCGTGCGCTGTCCGGTGAAAAGACCGCCTTTGCCTACTCCGACGACATCAGTTCGCGGGCGCTCGGCGATGCCGCCAATGCCGTCCGGGCCATCGGCGCTCTGGGACAAAATTCCAAATTTGGGCAATTTTTGCCTTCGACCGTAGCCAATGCGCTCTATGTGCCGCATGACCCGATCGCCTCGCTGCCGGCCGACGCCAAGGTCAAGCTGCTGGAGCGCCTGGAAGGCTTTGCCCGCGCCCTCGACTCGCGGGTCGTGCAGGTGATGGCCTCGCTGGCCGGCGAATACGAGGTGGTCCTGGTTGCCGGTTCCGACGGCCGCCTGGCCGCCGACATCCGGCCGCTGGTCCGGTGCTCGGTGTCGGTCATCGTCGAGGAGAACGGCAAGCGCGAGCAGGGTGGTTCCGGCGGCGGCGGGCGTTTCGACTTCGGCTATTTCGACGACGAAATCCTCCAGCGCTATGCCAAGGAAGCCGTCCATCAGGCGATCACCAACCTGCATGCCGATCCGGCCCCGGCCGGGCAGATGACCGTGGTGCTGGCTTCCGGCTGGCCGGGCATCCTGTTGCACGAAGCGGTCGGTCACGGGCTGGAAGGCGACTTC
>CAIXSK010000187.1 GCA_903922075.1 uncultured beta proteobacterium
GAAATCCACCCAGTGCAACCAGGCATAGCGAACTGCTTAGGCCATGGCCACTGGGAAGGCATAGACCAGTAGCGTGTAGAAGTTGTACGCACAGGCGAAATAGACGGTGAATGCCTGATAGCCATCCTTGGGCTGAAAATAGAAGGACGCATTGAGCGTCACGAATAGCGCCAGGACGAGCCGCATCAAGGCGATCGTCTTGGCGCTTACCCCGACGCCGGTAGATTGCTGGGTATTGTCGTCGAGCGGCTGGGCAACATCCATCGAAGGGCTATCCTTGAATTCGGGATTCATCTGACCAGGGGAATAAATTCCTTCCAGGCAATCGATACTTAGTTCATCCAAATCCGGACGAAGTTCAAATCCGCCGAAGAAATGAAAGCCCGCAAATGCCGGGCTATGGCGGGCGCCATACGCCCCCATCTAAACCAAAGTCTAATAGCCACCCATCTTCATTCCCCCTATCTTTGGCACATACGGAATCTCGATATTTTCGATTGGCCGTGTGCCCTTGGCGACAGAGATCGCTTTGATTTGGGAATGGCAGGATCTCCATTCCCGCCACAAAGGAGACATAGATGGCTTTACTCAACAGAATGGACTGGTATGACCTGGCCAGGACGACGAACTGGACGCCCACGTATGTGACGGAGGACGAACTGTTTCCGCCGCTCATGTCGGGTGATTTCGGCTTGCCCCAGGATGCCTGGGAAAAATACGACGAACCGTACAAGCAGACCTACCCGGAATACGTCAAAGTCCAGCGCGACAAGGATGCCGGCGCTTATTCGGTGAAGGCTGCCCTGGAACGCAGCCGCATCTTCGAAAATGCCGATCCGGGCTGGAAATCGGTCATGAAGGCCCACTACGGCGCCATCGCCCGCGGCGAATACGCTGCCGCCAGCGCCGAGGCCCGCATGATGCGTTTCTCCAAGGCACCGGGCATGCGCAACATGTCTACGCTGGGTTGTCTGGACGAAATCCGCCATGGCCAGATGCAGCTTTACTTCCCGCATGAGCATGTCTCCAAGGATCGCCAGATGGACTGGGCCTTCAAGGCCTACGACACCAACGAATGGGGCATGATCGCGGCGCGTCACTTCTTCGACGACATCATGATGACGCGGGATGCGATCAGCGTTTCCATCATGCTGACCTTCAGCTTCGAGACCGGCTTCACCAACATGCAGTTCCTCGGTCTGGCAGCCGACGCTGCCGAGGCCGGCGACCATACCTTCGCCAACCTGATTTCGAGCATCCAGACCGACGAATCACGCCACGCCCAGATCGGCGGTCCGGCGCTCAAGATACTGATCGCCAACGGTCAGAAGGCTGAAGCCCAGAAACGCGTCGACATCGCCGTCTGGGGCGCCTGGAAGTTGTTCTCCGTGCTCACCGGTCCGATCATGGACTACTACACGCCGCTTGAGCACCGCAAGCAATCCTTCAAGGAATTCATGGAGGAATGGATCGTCGCCCAGTTCGAGCGTTCGCTCACCGACATGGGTCTGGACCTGCCCTGGTACTGGGATATTTTCCTCAAGGAACTGAGCGAAACCCACCATGGCATGCACATGGGTTCCTATTTCTGGCGTCCGACCGTCTGGTGGAATCCGGCCGCCGGCGTGACCCCCGACGAGCGGGCCTGGCTGGAAGAGAAATACCCCGGCTGGAACGACACCTGGGGCCAGTGCTGGGACGTCATCATCGACAACGTCGTCGACGGCAACATGGCCATGGCCTACCCGGAAACCCTGCCCTACGTCTGCAACATGTGCCAGTTGCCGATTCTCGGCACGCCGGGCAAGGGCTGGAACGTCAAGGACTACCCGTGGGAATACAACGGCCGCCTCTATCACTTCGGTTCGGAAGTGGACCGCTGGTGCTTCCAGCAGGAGCCCGAGCGCTATGCCGGCCACCTGAGCATTGTC
>CAIXSK010000188.1 GCA_903922075.1 uncultured beta proteobacterium
CCGCTCATGCCTTGCCCTCAAGGCAAAGCCGAACGCTTGTGCCGGGCGATGCTTTCGCGCATTTCAACGCGGGGCGGACAGCGGCGAGCTCCTGGCCAACCAGCACCGATAATTGACCCGATTCGCTCACTTTTTCTCCGCTTATCGGTTGCCCGACAGAATTCCGTCCAAGGCCAGATTGATGTAGTAGTTGCTGCGGCCCATCTTCTGCTTCTTGACGAATCCGCCGGCGTCCAGTGTATCCAGATACTTGGTCGCCGTGATCCGCGATACGCCGAGGTCGCGCTCGACGAATTCGATCTTGGTATAGGGGTGCATGAACAGGCTGTTGATCAAGTCCTGGCTGTAGAACTTGTATTCCTCGCGAATGCGGTGCTTGTAGTCGAACAGCGCCGCCTTGATCGCGTGGATCGTCCGGATCGTCTGGCCGGCGGTCTGCTCGACGGCTTCGAGCATGTACAGCACCCATTCCTCCCAGGCATCGGCGTCGCGCACGGCCTGCAGCAGGCGGTAGTAATCCGCCTTGGTACGCACGATATGGCGCGAAAGGTAGAGCACCGGCACATCGAGCAGCCCTTCCTTGACCAGATAGAGCACGTTCAGGATGCGTCCGGTACGGCCGTTGCCATCGTAGAAGGGGTGAATGCTCTCGAACTGGTGATGAATCAGCGCCATCCGGATCAGCGGATCGACCGGGAAACGCTCGCCATCGTTGATGAAGCGCTCCAGGTCGCCCATCAGGGCGATAATTTCGGCCGGGTCCTGGGGCGGGGTGTAGACCGTTTGCCCGGCCCCGGTTTTCAGCGCCGTGCCCGGCAGCTTTCGGAAACCGGCGTTGTTGCGCTCCAGTTCCGCCTGCATGTCGATAATGTGGTTGGCGGTAATCAGACCGGTTTCACGAACCAGCCGGTAGCCTAGATGCAGCGCCTGCCGGTAGCGCAACACCTCCTTGGCCGCCGGATTGGCAAAGGCTTCCGGCCATACGTCGTCCTTGAACAGCTCGTCATGGGTGGTGACGATGTTCTCGATTTCCGAACTGTCCTTGGCTTCCTGCAAGCCGAGCGTATTGATCAGGATGCCCTGATTCGGAATCGAAGCGGCGATTCCTTTCAGTTCGGCCAGTTGCCGGCTGGCGCTGGCCAGTCGCTTGAGAATGGGCGGCGTATCGAAGCGGCTTGGGTCGAGCGTTTCAAGGGAAAGCAAGATAGACATGGCGCCAGGCGTGACATATATAAAAAATATGCTTTTCTATACACGTCGATCGGACAAAGATAAGGAACGGACATTTTTATACACATCTCGTGTAACGCATATAGAAAACGTCGTTTTTTATACATATGCGCACAAAGAATTTAAGTCCGCTTTAATAGCATTCAGGAGATGGGGGAAGGCGCCCCCTTCGCACAACACAGCCTCAACGCGCCGCCAACTGCCGTTCCAGTTCCGCCACCCGACGCTTCAGCGCATCGACCGATTCCGAACGCTTGCTACGCTGTTCCTCCAGCCCGGAATGAATCCAGTCCAGCCAGGCGCTCAGGCCGTCGCCGCTGGTGGCCGAGACGCGGAAGATGGTCAGGTTGGGATTGACCCGGCGGGCGTTGGCTTCGGCCAGGTCGGCGTCGAATTCGAGGTAGGGCAGCAGGTCGCACTTGTTGAGCAGCATCACGTCTGCCGCAGCGAACATGTCGGGGTACTTGAGCGGCTTGTCCTCGCCTTCGGTGACCGACAGGATGGCCACCTTGTGGTGTTCGCCGAGGTCGAAGGCGGCCGGGCAGACGAGGTTGCCGACGTTCTCGATCAGGAACAGCGAGTCGTCGGCCGGCTGCAGGCGCTGCATGGCGTGGCCGACCATGTGGCCGTCGAGGTGGCAGCCCTTGCCGGTGTTGATCTGCAGCGCCGGCACACCGGTGGCGCGGATGCGCTCGGCGTCGTTGGAGGTCTGCTGGTCGCCTTCGACGACGCTGATCGCCAGCTTGTCCTTGAGCATTTCGATGGTCTTGCAGAGCAGCGTGGTCTTGCCGGAGCCGGGGCTGGAGACGAGGTTCAGCGCGAAGATGCCGCGCTCGTCGAACCACTGGCGGTTGGCCGCGGCATAGGCATTGTTCTTGGACAGGATGTCCTGCTCGATCTGTACCATGCGGGCCTGGCTCATGCCCGGCACGTGGGCGCGGGCCGGGCCGGTGCCGTAGTCGAGATCGCCGGCGACGCCGTGTTCGTGACGATGATCGTGCTCATGGCCATGGTCATGCTCGTGACCGTGTTCGTGGGCGTGTTCGCCCTCGTGTACATGGGCGTGGCTGTGTTCGCTGCCGTCGCTGTGATGGTGGGTGTGCGAATGCACGCCGAGCGGCGCGTCGTCATGGCTGTGCGCGTGCTCATGGTCGTGCCCGTGGCTGTGCGTATGCACCGTGCCGTCTTCGTGCACATGGGTGTGCTCGTGCGAATTTTCGTGCGCGCCCCCCTCGATCTTCGTTTCTCCCGCACCGCAGCCGCAAACCGTACACATAGTCGTCTCCTGATTATTCGATTTCGATTTCCTTGACCCGCATTTCCGTCCCGCCGGTCGGCTGCACCTGGTGGCTGCCGCACTTCGGGCAGGCGCCGTACAACTCGCTCATCGCCACCGTTTCGGCGCAGGGCATGCACCAGCCCGCCCCCGGCACGGCGATGATTTCCAGCGCTGCGCCCTGCGCGATGCCGCCGTGTGTCACCGCCTCGAAGCAGAAGCGGATCGCCTCCGGCTCGACCGAGGACAGACGGCCGATTTCCAGCACCACCAGTTTGACGCGGTTGGCACTTTCGCGCCGGGCGGTGTCTTCGACCAGTTGCAACACGCCTTCGGCCAGCGACATTTCATGCATCGTTCAATTCCACTTCGTAAGGCAGACAGGGATCGAGCGCCAGTATGGCCTGATTGAGCCCCTGTTTTGCTTGATCCAGGGAAGCAAATTCGAGATTACCGAGCAAAGATGACAGGGCCGCGGCATCGGCAAAATAGCCGTCGGTCGGCGCCTGGACGCGGTAACTGACGACCTTGCCGTCGACCACGTGCGCCGCATGGGTCAGCACGCCGCGCGCCGTCAGCGTCTGCGCCACGCCCCAGCCCTCGCCGCCGGCGGTGGCCAGCGGGAATGGCGCGTTGGCCGCCAGCCCGGCCAGCGCGGCATTGACCTCGGCCAGGCGGGCCATGAACAGCGCCTGAATCGAGCGTGGTTTCGGCATCGCCGGCATGGCATCCGACAGGCCTTGCCAGTAGTCCAGCCAGGCTTCGGGGGCCAGGGCCGGCGGGCGGTCGGCCGCCGCCGGGCCGGCATGTTCCGACATCCCATCCGCCAGGGGGAGCTCATTTAGGGCGCGGTCACGCAGTTTTTTCAGGCATTTCTCAGCCAGCGGGCGGAGCGTTTCAACCAGCAGGCGTTGCGTCACGGCCAGGCAATCTTCGCCGTGCCGGGCGGCGCGCCAGGAGATGAAGGCATCCTTCTCCGGCGGCAGTCCGAGGGTAGGCGGCCAGTCGAGCAGCAGGCGCCAGAGGTTTTCGTGCAGGACTTCGATCCACAGTTCGGCGCTGTCGGCCGCCCGCGGCGTCTTGTCCTGGGCCACGGCCAGCGCCGCCTGCGCGGC
>CAIXSK010000189.1 GCA_903922075.1 uncultured beta proteobacterium
AAGCGGCCAAGCTGGCCGGGCCGCAGGGCCGGCAGCGCAGCGGCGTCGGCGGCCGCGGGGCCGGCGAATCGCACACCGAACTGGACCGCCGCAAGATCCGCGACCGGATCGCCGAACTGCAGCTCGAAATCGTCGCCCTGGACGCCGAGCGCCAGACCCAGCGCGCCCGCCGCCATGAGCGCCAGGGGCTGGCCAGCGTGGCGCTGGTCGGCTACACCAATGCCGGCAAGTCGACATTGATGCGGGCGCTGACCGGCAGCGAGGTGCTGGTCGCCAACAAGCTGTTCGCGACGCTCGACACCACGGTGCGCACGCTGCACCCGGAGAGCGTGCCGCGCGTGCTGGTCAGCGACACCGTCGGCTTCATCAAGAACCTGCCGCACGGCCTGGTCGCCTCGTTCAAATCGACGCTCGACGAGGCGCTCGACGCCGGCCTGCTGCTCCATGTCATCGACGCCAGCGACCCCGGTTTCGAACGCCAGCTCGAAGTCACCGACAAGGTGCTGGCCGAGATCAGCGCCGACGAGCTGCCGCGCCTGCGCATCTTCAACAAGATCGACCACGTCGAGGATGCCGAAGCCTGCGTCGCGACCTTGCAGGCACAGTATCCGGGCTGCGTGGTGATGAGCGCCCGCCGGCCGGACGACGTCGCCCGGCTGCGCCAGACGATCATCGACTTCTTCTGCAAGGATCTGGTCAAGGCCGAGCTGTTCCTGCCTTGGTCGGCCCAGCAGTTGCGCAAGGACATCTACGCCCACTGCCAGGTGCTGGCCGAACGGGCCGACGGCGACGGCGCCTTCTTCAGCGTGCGCGGTGAAGCCGATGTCGTGGCCCGGCTGCGCGAACAGTTCGGGCAGCCCGAGGCGTCGACCGGGCCGGCCGATAGCTGAGCCGGGCGCGGGACAAATGCTAAAATCCGCCCCCCGTTTCAATCCGATCTCCCGATGCGCCAGCTGATTCTCGACCTGCTGCCCGAAAGCCCACCGACGCTGGACAACTTCGTCGCCGGCGGCAACGCCGAAACGCTGGCCCTGCTGACCGAATGGCTGGCCGGCGTGCGCGCCGACACCTCCTTCTGCCTGTGGGGCGAAGCCGGCTCGGGACGCTCCCACCTGCTGCAGGCCAGCGGCTTCGCCTATGTCGACGCCGCTATCGACCCGGCGCTGGCCACCGCCCCCGCCGTCGGGCAACTGGCCGTCGACCACGTCGAAGCCCTTGACGAAACGGGCCAGATCGCGCTGTTCAACCATTTCAACCGCCTGAAAATGGCCGCCGGCATGTTGCTGACCGCCGCCTCGCAGCCGCCGGCCCACCTGGCGCTGCGCGAGGACCTGCGGACCCGGCTCGGCTCCGGCCTGATCTGCCGCCTGCAGCCCTTGTCAGACGCCGAGAAGGCCGAAGCCCTGGCCACCCAGGCCAGGGAGCGCGCCCTCAAGCTGACGCCGGAGATCATCGACTACCTGATGCGCCATGCCCCGCGCGACATGCGCACGCTATCGTCCTTCGTCGATGCGCTGGATCGCTACACCCTCGAACACAAGCGCGCCGTCACGCTGCCGCTGCTGCGCGAACTGCTCAATCTGGAAGCCGCCCCATGAACCTCGCCCTCTTCGACCTCGATAACACCCTGCTCGCCGGCGACTCCGACTTCGAGTGGGCGCAATTCCTGATCAGCAAGGGCGTCGTCGACCGCGAACTGCAGGAAGCCAAGAACGTCCAGTTCTACGAACAGTACAAAGCCGGCACGCTGGACATCTACGAGTTCCTAGCCTTCCAGCTCGCCCCGCTGGCCCGCCATCCGCGGGCCGACCTCGACGCCTGGCACCGCGAATACGTCGAACGCCATATCCGCCCGATCATGACCGACAAGTCCCGCGCCCTGGTCCAGCAACACCTGGCGGCCGGCGACCTGTGCGCCATCGTGACCGCCACCAACAGCTTCGTGACCGGCCCGATCGCCCGCGAATTCGGCATTCCGCACCTGATCGGCACGATTCCTACGGTCGATGCCAAAAACGGGGCATTTTCGGGAGCATCGACCGGCACGCCTTCCTTCCAGGGCGGCAAGATCACCCGCGTCGAAGCCTGGCTGGAATCGCTCGGCCTGTGGTGGGGCAGCTTCGCCGACAGCGTCTTCTACAGCGACTCGCACAACGACCTGCCGCTGATGCAGAAGGTCAAGACGCCGGTGGCCGTCGACCCCGACGACAAGCTGCGCGCCCATGCCGGTCAAATGGGCTGGAAAATCATCACTTTGCGGTAGAATCGCGCTTTTTCCGCAGCACCATCGGTGCGCCTCGATCGGTACAAGTGATCCGCAAATTCATTTCCCGCGTATTCAGCGGCAAAAAGACCAAGGCCAGCAAGCACGAACCGGCCGTCATTCCCGTCTCCAGTCACGGCATCACCCGCGACCGCCTCAGCTCCGGCAGCCGGCGCGTCTGCGAAACCCTGCAGGAGCACGGCTTCAAGGCCTACGTCGTCGGCGGCGCCGTGCGCGATCTGCTGATCGGCGCCGAGCCCAAGGATTTCGACATCGCCACCGACGCGACGCCGGAAGAGGTGCGCCGCGCCTTCCGCCGCTCGCGCATCATCGGCCGCCGCTTCCAGATCGTGCACGTGATGATGGGCCAGGAAACGCTGGAAGTGACCACCTTCCGCGGCACCCTGGACGAAAAGACGAAGACCGACGAACACGGCCGCGTGCTGCACGACAACGTCTTCGGCAGCCACGCCGAGGATGCCGCCCGTCGCGACTTCACGGCCAACGCGCTGTATTACGACCCGGCCACCGAAGCGGTCATCGACTATCACCACGGCGTCGGCGACCTCAAGCAGAAGACCCTGCGCATGATCGGCGAGCCGCGCGCCCGCTACCGCGAAGACCCGGTGCGCATGCTGCGCGCCGTCCGCCTGGCCGCCAAGCTCGGCCTGAGCATCGACCCGGAAGCCAGGAAGCCGATCCGCGAAATGGCCGACCTGCTCGAAAACGTGCCGGCCGCCCGTCTGTTCGACGAAATGTTGAAGCTGCTGACCTCCGGGCATTCGGTCAAATGCATCACCCAGCTGCGCGACGAAGGTCTGCACCACGGCCTGTTGCCGCTGCTCGACGTCATTCTCGAACAACCGATGGGCGAGAAGTTCGTCATGCTCTCGCTGGCCAACACCGACGCCCGTGTCCGCCAGGACAAGGGTATCTCGCCCGGCTTCCTGTTCGCCACGCTGCTCTGGCACGAAGTCCTGGCCCACTGGGAAAAGCTCAAGGCCAAGGGCGAGCCGAAGATTCCGGCGCTTTACCAGGCGATGGACACGGTGCTCGACGTGCAGGGCGAAAAACTCGCCATCACCCGGCGCATCGCCGGCGACATCAAGGATATCTGGGCCCTGCAGCCGCGCTTCGAGCAGCGCGCCGGCAAGCGCCCCTACGGCCTGCTCGAACAGCCGCGTTTCCGCGCCGGCTACGATTTCCTGGTCCTGCGCGCCCAGTCCGGCGAACTCGACATGGAAGTGGCCGACTGGTGGACGCGCTTCCAGAGTGTGGACGGCGACCAGCGCGCCGAAATGCTGCTGCCTGAGCAGGCCGGCGACAAGAAGAAGCGCCGGCGCCGCAAAAAACCGGCAAATTCTGGCGCCGACCGCGCCCCGAAGGAAGTCCCCTTGGGGGACAGCGCTTCCGAATGAGCGCTGCCTACGTCGCACTCGGCGCCAATCTCGGCGATCCGGCCGCCACCGTGCGCGCTGCCTTCGCGGCGCTGGCCAACCTGCCGGACAGCCGCGTCGTCCGTAGCTCCTCGCTGTACCGCACGGCGCCGGTCGGCATCACCGAGCAGCCGGAATTCGTCAATGCCGTCGCCGAACTGGCCACGACACTGGCCCCGGAAGCCCTGCTCGACCAGCTGCTCGACATCGAACAGCGCTTCGGCCGCATCCGCGCCGAGAAGAACGGCCCGCGCACACTCGACCTCGACCTGCTGCTCTACGACGACCAGTTCGTCCAGCTACCGCGCCTGACCCTGCCGCATCCTCGCCTGCACCTGCGCGCCTTCGTCCTCCAGCCGCTGGCCGAAATCGCCCCGGCGCTGGTCATCCCCGGCCGCGGCTCGGTCGCCGCCTGGCTGCCGGCCGTCGCCAACCAGGGCATCGTCCGGCTGTGAACCTGTTTGGCCTGCACGTTCCCGTGCTCTGGCAGACGGTGACGTTGCTGGCGCTGTCGAATGTCTTCATGACCTTCGCCTGGTATGCCCACCTCAAGCACCTCAACGAAAAGCCGTGGTGGATCGCCGCCCTGATTTCCTGGGGCATCGCGCTGTTCGAATACCTGATCCAGGTGCCGGCCAACCGGATCGGCAACACCGAGCTTAATCTCGGCCAGCTGAAGATCCTGCAGGAAGTCATCACCCTGGCCGTCTTCGTACCCTTCGTCGTCTTTTACATGGACCAGCCGCTGAAGCTCGACTACCTGTGGGCGGCGCTGTGCATCCTCGGCGCCGTTTATTTCGTCTTCCGGGGCTGAACGCCAGCACCATGCAAAATGGCCGCGAATTGCGGCCATTTTTGTTTCGGCTGATCAGGCTCAGTCCAGCGTCGCGATGTACTCCGCCACCGCGTTGCGCTCAAACTCGGTCAGCTTGGAAGCGACGGTGTGCATGACGGCGTTGTCGTTGGTCCGCTCGCGGCTGTTGAACTGCTTGAGCTGGTCTTCGGTGTAGCGCGGGTGCTGGCCGGCCAGGCGGGGCAACTGCGGGGTGCCCAGGCCCTTGGGGCCGTGGCAGGTCGAACAGGCCGGCAGGCCGGAGAACTGGTTGCCGCGGCTGAAAATGAACTTGCCGACGGCCAGCAGCTCCGGGTCCCTGGCCGGGCGGGCGCTCGGCTTCTTGGCTTCGAAGAAGGCGCCCAGCGCTTTCATTTCGGCCGGGGTCAGATCCTCGGCCTGCGGCTTCATGGTGTCGCTCTTGCGCTTGCCGGACTTGAATTCGCTGAGCTGCTTGGCGATGTACTCCGAATGCTGGCCGGCCAGCCGCGGGAAGATCGGGCTGGCCGATTCGCCTTCCATGCCATGACAGAGAAAGCAGCGTCCGCCGACGATTTCCTCGGCCCGCGCCAGATCGGCCTTGGCGTCGGCCAGCGCCGCCCCGGAGAGGAGCAGCGACAACAGACCACCCACGATCAGAAAACCTTGTTTGACGCTCACGGCGCTCCCCTTTTCATTGCAAATATCGGTACATTATTAAATAGTAATTCGCTTACAGCAGGCTTTCAATCGTGGCCTGTTCGAGCCGTCAGGGAAGCATGCCAGATCCCGCGAAAAAACAGGAGACATCCGATGAACCGCCGCCAGTTTCTACACAGCTCCGCCGCCTTCGGCGCGCTGACGGCCGCCGAGTTTGCGCCGTGGCAAAGTATCAATGCCTTCGCCCGCGAAGTTGAGGATTTCGTGCGCGGCCCGGCCATCAAGGACCATCCCTTGCGCCAGGTCTCCAAGCATGTCTGGATGATCTTCTCGCCCGACGGTTTCCCGACCCCGGAAAACCAGGGAATGATGTGCAACATCAGCTTCGTCGACACGGCCAGGGGTCTGGTCGTCGTCGATTCCGGCGCGTCGGTGCAGATCGGCGAAATGGCCATCCGGCAGATCAGGAAAGCCTTCAACAAACCGGTCATCGCGATCATCAACACCCACTACCACGGCGATCACTGGCTGGGCAATCACGCCTACGTCGAGGCCTACGGCAAGGACCTGCCGCTCTACGCGCACCCGGGCACGATCAAGGCCGTCCAGGGGGTGCAGGGCAAGCTGTGGCGCACGCTGATGGAACAATGGACCAACCAGGCGACGCTCGGCACCCGCGTCGTGCCGCCCACGCAGTCGCTGGAACATGGCGCCGAACTGAAATTCGCCGACCTCACCCTGCGCCTGCATCACTTCGGCACCGTGCACACGCCCTTCGACCTCTGCGTCGAGGTCGTCGAGGACAAGCTGATGCTGGTCGGCGACGTCGCCATGGACCGGCGCATCGCCAACATGGACGACGGCTCCTACCTCGGCACGCTGCAGGCCTACGAGACGCTGGAGAAGACCGGCTGCTCGCTGTGGCTGCCGGGCCACGGTGAGCCCGGCGCCCAGGTGCTGCACTGGAACCGCGAACTGTTCGAGGGCATCTACCGCCCCTGCGAGCAGGCGATCAAGGATGGCCTGCCGCTCGACACGGCCAAGGCGCAGGTGCTGAAAGACCCGCGCGTCGCCAGCCGCGCCAAGGACACCAAGGGCTTCGAAAGCAATATCGGCAAGTACGTCAGCCTCGCCTACCTTGAGGCGGAAGCGGCGGGATTTTGAGACCGATGGTCGATTCGGGCCGCAACCTCCGCGGCGCTCTGGCATTTGCCGCCGGCCTGCTGATAGCGGGCGGCCCGGCCCAAGCGACGGGCAACGACCTGCCGCCAGCCAGCGACCTGCGCGCCGAGGCGACGCAGGCCGCGCAGTTGGGCGGGCCGCTGGTCATCCTCTACAGCCGCCGCGACTGCAAGTATTGCGCGACCGTCAAGCGCGACTACCTGAAGCCCCTGACTGCGCAGCCGCACTATCGCGACCGGCTGCTCGTCCGCCAGATCAACCAGGACAGCGACCAGCCACTGGTCGATTTTCGGGGCGAAGCAAGCAACCATGCCCGCTTTGCAGCCGCCGAGAAGATCAAGCTGGTCCCGGTCGTCGCCTTCTACGGCCCGAACGGCCAGCGCCTCGTCGAGCCCATTGTCGGCGCCCGGCTACCGGACTTTTACACCAGCTATCTGGAAACGGCCATCGAGCAGTCGACGGCCGCCCTGAAGGCGAAATCGCCCGCGCACTGAGCTTGGCCGAGCGGCATGGAACCAACACCGGGCCGCGCCTATCCAAGTTGAGTTGTGATCCTGGACATCTGCCTCTGCGGCCAGGTTGCTCCATTGACCGGCCTCGTCGGAGGCATGCGCTGGATCACCCATTGCAAAGCACCTGGGGGACGATCATGGGCGCGAACTGTTACCTTTGCGAACGGAGCTACGACACCATCAACGGTCAAAGCCCAGGCGATGCCGTCGGTGCGTGCAAGCTGTGTGGCGTATTTGCCTGCCTGGCACATGGCATGCGCAATGCGAACGACCCCGCCTACGTTTGCGGGTGCTGCTTGCCGAACCTGCTGACCGTCGCCGCGCTCTGGCATCTGCGGAGCGGGGGTGTATCCCCGCAGGGTTCGCCCGGCGACCGCCAACCATCCCCAGAAAGCCCATCCGGTTTTGCGCAGTGGGCGCCGCGAATCAGCAAGCTGGACGATGTCATCACCGACATTGCCGACGAACAATGGGCCGAGATCCATCAATACATCGAGTACCTGTTGAAGCTCTTGGTCGACCGTGACGGGCCGACCGCCCTGCGCGCGTTTGCCGGGCCGGATGCCGTCGTGGCGCGAAACCTGATGGCGGCGGCGATAGCGATTGCCACAAAATGGAATTTGCCGTCGCATGAAATGCACCCGATGCTGCAACAGGCGATGCAGGCGGCCGTGGTCAACCGCTATGGCTGAGATAAAGATTACCGTCCGCGCAAAAGGGGTAACGCCAGCGGCGTCGTTGGCCGAATTCGGCGTCGATCCCAGGCTGAATTCTGCTCAATACCTGCGCATCGCCGTCAGCGGACCGCCAAGGCGCGAGGAAATCTTCGCCGTCGATCCCAATCGGCGCCAGGGCGCCTCGGGCAATGAAATCCAGGTGATGGCCGGTCAGCTAGGTCTGAAATACAACGAAACTGCCGCCGGACTTGCATCCCCGGCAACGCCTTGGGCCTATCGGCGATCACAACTCCTCAACACGCCAAGCGGACGCCTGGTTCTCGGCACGCTGATCGCGGCCTGGGTCGCGGTCTGGATCGACGGCTCGCTGACCATCGGAGAGAAGGGCCTGACGCTGCTTTTGGTCGATGCGAAGACGCTCGGCGTACTGAACCTGGTGTCCATGATCGCCAAGCTGATCTCAGCCATTCTGGCGTTTCTGCTGGCCTCGGGATTCAAGAAATAAGCCTTGGATGCCGCTTGCTCGGCACCGGAAGAACGACAAATCCGTCACCCTCAATGGCCGGGACAAAAGCAGCAGTCCCGGCCATTGAGGTAACTAGCGGCTGCTATACACCGCGCTCTCGAATTCCACGAAGCTCGGATAGGCAACAGCGTCTTGGAAGGGCAATATCTGGCTGGCCCAGTAGGCGCCAATCCCGGTCTGCCGGTCGATCCAGTAGAAGCAGTTGGCCAACCCGGTCCACATCATCGATCCGGCCGGACGACCGGTCGGGGTCTTCTCGCGATTGAACAGGAAGCTGTACGACCAGCCCTTGTCCTGGCCGGCGAAGAACTCTCCGCTATTGCTCAGCGACGGGATCGACGTGGTCCATCCGCTACTTGAAAGCCCCAACTCGGCCAGCCCGTCCTTGCCCATCAGGGCAATGGTTTCCGGCTTCAGCACGCGACCGCCCTCGCCCACGCCATCGTTGAGAATCATCCGGATGAATTTCATGTACTCGCCCACCGTCGCATACAGGCCGTGCCCACCGCAATCCATCTCCGGTGGCTGGGGCAGGATGAGGTCAGGCAAAGGCGTCAGTTGCCCATGCTCGTTCCGGTCGTGGATGCTTACCCGGCGTCCCGCCATCCCGGGGCTCATCGTGAAACCGATATCGACCATGTTCAACGGCTCGAACAGCCGTTCGCGCATGACCGCCCCCAGCCGCTTGCCGCGAATTTTTTCGACGACCCGGCCAAGCCAGTCGATATTGACGCCGTAGCTCCAAGCCTCGCCGGGATCATGCTGCAGCACCGAGCGCATCGAGTCGAAGGTGCAGGACACGATGGTCGGGATCCCCCTGGCGGTTCGGTATTGAAGATCAGCGGCGCTGAAGAATTCGTAACTGAGACCGCTGGTATGGAGGAACAGATCGTTGATCGTGATCTTGCGCTTCGGGGCGCGCGTTTGCGGCTGGCCGGCGACATCGAAGCCGGTCAGCACCTGTAGCTCGGCGATCTCCGGCAGGTAGCGATCGACCGGGTCGCTCAGCGACAGCAATCCCTCCTCGATCAACTGCAGCGCACAGGTCACGGTCATCGCCTTGGTCGTGGAAAAAATCGCAAATACGGCATCGGTGGCCATGGGCATCGCCGGATTGCCGAGTTCGCGAGTGCCGACTGCGCCCTCGTAGAGGTTGCCTTTGCGGTCGGTGACCATGGCGACGACGCCAGGGACGCCACCGTGGCGATAGACTGATTGATGCAGCAAGGCATCAAGCGCCCTCTTCAGTTGAGCCTGATTCATTGAATGTCTCCTTTGGTACGCGGATTGTTGAGTGATCCCGACCGCTCCGCCTTTCTCCGGCCGGGGAAATCAGTCTAGGAGTCGCCACGACGACGTGATGTCGGAATATGGCAAGGCGCTGTCGGATTCCGGCAACAAGCTCAAATGGCCGATCCACGGCCGCCAAATACCGCCCTGGCACCCACCGGCAACTTCATGCCATTCCCCGACAGGCGCCTGCCAGATCGCGACAGCCTCATCGAAATTCCTTGCGCAAACTGAGCCGCAAGTCCGGTTCAGACACGCCGTCACCGCGACCACCGGCTGCGTCGCGCATCCGGTCTTTCCCAACAACGAGCGTATTCACGCCAAGGAGACAAACAATGCACCAGAAGACCGTCATCGCCATCAAACTGGCCGCCCTGCTCGGCGCCAATCTGATTCTTGCCAACAGCGCCCATAGCGTCACCATCGACGCCGGCGACTACACCCGCCTGCCCGACGGGACGAATCTCGCCGTGCTGTATTACCAGCACTTCGAGGGCAAGCAGTTGTACAGCCAGGGCAACAAGCTGTCCGGCAACGCCAGGCTGAGCGCCGACGTCGGCATCCTGCGCGGCGTCCGTTTCGTCGATATCGGCGACTTCACCGTGGTTCCGCAGTTTCTGCTGCCGTTCGGGCAACTGAATACCGGTGGCGACCTGTCCGGAGCCTCCTCCACCAACGGCATTGGCGACCTGATCTTTGCCCCGACCATTCACCTGATCAAGGACCCCGAGCGCAAGCGGGCGTTTGCCGTCACCCCTTGGCTCTACATGCCGACCGGAAATTACGACCGCAACAACGCCCTCAACGCCTTCGGCGAGAATCGCTGGAAGCTGGACATGCAGGTCGGCTACATCACCCCGCTGTCCGACAAATGGACGCTCGACCTGATCGGCGATGTCGTCTGGTACGGCGACAACAACGATTTCGGCAACACCGGCGCGACGCTGAAGCAGAGCCTTTCCTACCAGCTCCAGACGCACCTGCGCTACCACATCACCCCCGGCACCTACGTCGCCGGCATGCTTTCCTACGACTGGGGCGGCGAGACCAAGGTCAACGGCGTCAACCAGGGCGATCGCCAGGAGCGGACCAAGGCCCTGCTCACCGTCGGCCATTTCGTTACCCCGAGCATCCAGATCCTCGGTTCCTATGGGCAGGATCTTTCCGTGCGCACCGGCGTCAAGGAAGACAACCGCTTCAACCTGCGGCTGCTCAAGGTCTTCTAAGACCGGCGGCTGCCGGCGCAAGCCGCCGGCAGCCGCGCCTCGGTCACAACGGTTCTTCAACGAGCCAGCGATATGCGATCATCGGTCGCAGCTTCTCCATTGGAATCTTCAAGGGGAAAAAATGGACTTCTTGCAGAATGCTTTGCTCCTTGACGCCCAGGGCAGCCCCGTCACGGATTACGAACTGGTCCGCTCACGGCATTTCGACGAGATACGCGCCTGGTCCGACCAGGTGTATATGCCTTACAAGGCCACCCCCAGCGGCACCGTCCGGGAGCCGGACTCCGTGCTGCACGCCGTTTCCATCGGCAGCATGATCCTCAGCCGGTTTTCCTACGGCATCCCCATTCATCTGTGCGATTTTTCGATGGGTCCCGGCATGGGCATGGCGCTCACCACCGTGCGCGGCAACGCCCGCCACTGGATCGATAGCGGGGCGTTTGCCGAAACCCCGGTCGGCCACACCTTTCTCGTCGACACCAGCCGAACCGACTACTGGGCGGACTTCGACCCCGAGCACCTCCAGGTCAATATCACCTTCCCCCACCAATATCTCGAAGAGCTTTTCCTGCGCTGGTACGGCGTGCCGGCCGAAGCGGAGATCTGGCGGCGCAAGCTTTCCTTCGGCGGCCCGAACTCGGCGTGGGTCGCCTTGCTCAGCTATGTCTGCCGCTGCGTGGCTGAAACGCCTGAACTGGTCACCAAAGGCCCGCTCGGCAGCCACCTGGAAGAAATGCTGGGCATGCACATGCTCTCGGAGTGGCTAAGGCAGAGCGGCTCGGAATCCGGCAATCCCAAGCTGCGGGGCAGCGTCATCCCTCGTTGCGTCAAGATGGCCGAGGAATACATGAACACCCACGCCCGGGAATGCCCGACGCTCTCCAGAATAGCGATCGCCGCCGGGGTTAGCGTCCGCACCCTGAGCAATTCCTTCAAGCAGTTTCGCGGTTACACCCCGATGGCTTTCCTGCGCGAACAGCGCCTGCAAGGCATACGCAAGGCGCTGATATCGGCGCCACCCGGCAGCACGGTCGTCACCATCGCCAACCTGTGGGGCTACGCCAGCCTCGGCGTTTTCGCCGCGGCCTACTTCAAACGCTTCGGCGAATATCCGTCAATGACGCTGAACCGCCTGCGGACCTATTGAATCCCGCCATCCGCTGAGGTCGTCGGCGCAGCAGCACGCAATGTCCTGCAGGATCGGCCAAGCGCCTCGTTTGGCCGCCCCCCCCAAATGCTACGGTCGGCCCCAAAAAATGGCCAAAATCGAAATTTTCCCTGGCCAGCCATCCATTGCCGCAGCCCTTACCGGCGCCCAGTCGATGCCGGATCACCCGCCGGAAACGGTCGCCAGGGTCTGGCGGTAGGTCGGCAGCCGCGGCCCGCCGATGGCCACCGCCCGTTCGGCTGCTTCCCGGGCGGCCGACTTGCTGCCCCGTTCATGGAGAACCTGGGCGAGATTGTTCCAGGCATCGCCGGATTCCGGATGTTCGGTGGCGGCTTGACGGAAGGCGGCCTCGGCCGCAGCCAGGTCGCCTCGCCGGTAGGCGGCATTGCCGGTCCCGATATGGGCGACGAGATTGCCCGGCCAGGTTTTCAGCGCGGTGTGGTAAGCCCTCTCGGCTGCCGCGGGGACAACGCGCTCCAGGGCGACCGCCGCCGCGACGTAATCGGCTTCATTGGCGGTGGCCGGCAGCTGGTCGGGAGGCAGGGCGACCAACGCCCAGCGCTCGGCCTTCGCCCACCTGCGGTCGAAGGCGGCAAGGTCCATGACGAGGCGCTTCTCTCCTCCCGAACGGAGGACCACTTGCCCGGCGGGCAGGTCGTAGCCCACCACCACCGCGTAGTGCCATTGGGGCAGCCAGTCGAAGCGCAGGTTCTGGAGCACCAGCACCGGGTGGCCGGCCGCCACTTCCTTCAGGAGCGCCCGGGGCGCCGGGGCGAGGCGGTAGGCGACGGCACCGGAGCGGCGGGCGGCAGCCAGGATTTCCGGCTGCAGGCTGCCCTGGCGGGCCGGGATATAGACTTCGTCCCGTAGTTCCTCCGGGCTGCGCCGGATGCCGGCGCTCCCCAGGACCGTGGCCAGGGCGGCCGGGCCGCACTGGTACGCCGCCTGGGGATGGAAGGGCGCATCCTGTCTTTCCGCCCGTTCGGGAAGTGAATCGCCGGGCGCCGGATGCCAGTCGCCCGGCGGGAGGCTGGCGCAAGCCGCCAGGGTCAGCGCCGTGGCGGCACATAGGCAGCGTGAGAGAAATCTCACGTCAGAGGATGATCACCACCAGGATCGCAATGAGAACGATGAGAATCATGTCGTAGGTGCCAAGATTGCCCCCCGCCGGCATGGCATCGATACGCTGGGCGAGCGCGTGGATTTCCTGCTGATCCAGGGCTGCCACCCGCTGGTCGGCAAAGACGCCGTCCACGCCCATAGTCTGGAGGCGCTCCTTGACGGTGGCCTGCTCAAGGAATTGCTGCACCTTGGCCCGGTCGGCATCGGCGGATTGCTGAGAGGCGACCTCCGGAGTGGTCACCAGTTCAGCGAGCACGAGCGGTGTGTAAAAGCCGACAGCCAGCGCGAGCAGGGCGGTCGGGACGAGTTGTGCAGAAGTCTTCTTCATGATCTTCTCCTGGGGTAGCGACGTATTGTTTTGACATCCGCCCACCGTAATAATTGCAGTGGACCTGTTGCGAAAGACCGGAGGTATCTTCGCGCCGTGCTGCCGCCGGCTTTCAATTGGCTGGCGGGCCGGCCGTTCGCAGCTAATTCACCGCTGCCGGGGGCTCAAGAACCAGTTTGCCGTCCTTGACGGGAATCGTCTAGCCCGGATCGTGCTCCAGGCGGACCCGCCCTTCCTTGCCGTCAAGGCGATAGGTCACGTCGTATGCGGCAACCTTTTCGGTGGTTTCATAGACGGTTCGGCAGCGCTGCTCGACCGTTGCCACCGTATCGCGCTCCTGCATGCCTTTCTGCACGGTATTGCCGGCATAGCCGCCGGCTGCCGCACCGGCCACTGTCGCCAGCGTATTGCCGGTGCCGCGACCGATCTGGTTACCCACCACGCCGCCGAGGACGCCGCCGATGACCGTGCCGGCAATCCGATGCTCATCCTGCACCGGGGCCCGCCGCTGGACCGGAACCTCCCGACAATCCTGATGGGGAATCCTTACCTTTTCCTTGATTTCCGCGACCGCCAGGACTTCGGCCGATTTTGGCTGAGTCAGCATCCTGTAGCCGGTAACGCCGCTGGCGCTGATCGTCACCATGGCCACCGCGCCGATGGCCATCCCTTTGATGGTTGATTTATCCATTTTTGATTTCTTTCGGACACTGGAATAGCAATTTTTTATGCAACAACGACGAAAAGCCGTCACTGCGTCAAATTCATTGCAAAAGGGATGCCACGAGAACGAATTGTCGATAAATCAGATAGTTACCAACCAAACCGAGGCCAACTGAGCCAGCATTCTGTCGCCAAATGGCGACGGATAAACTGACGCATCATGGATGTGATTGTTTTGACAGGGAAATTCCTGTCGCTACATCACGAAACCTCAGCCAGCAGAAAAAGCGAACACAGCGTGCTTGTCCCCGGAACGTCTCGCCGGCTTTTTGTTTGATGTTCGTCGCCGGAAAATGGCCAGTTGATTCCCGCCAACTTATCCTTTCCAATTGGCGTTCCCGACAACGATCACCCAGCCCCACTGCCCGCCATGAACAATCCGCTGCAAACCGCCGTCGACGAAGTCATCCAGAGCCGCTATTCCTGCCGCGCCTTTCTGCCGACACCGGTGCCCAGGTCGGTCATCGAAGAGATCCTGAACATCGCCGCCCGCGCCCCCTCCGGCACCAACATCCAGCCCTGGAAGACCTGGGTGCTGACCGGGGAAAGCAAGGCCAGGCTCAGCGAGCGGATCATCGCCGCCTTCGACGACCCGGAAGAGGCGGCAACGCATGCCGAGTGCTACCCCTACTACCCGCGCAAGTGGGTGTCGCCCTACATCGAGCGGCGGCGCAAGATCGGCCTCGATCTGTACCAGTTGCTCGGCATCCAGAAAGGCGACGCCGAGCGGATGCACAAGCAGCACGCCCGCAACTTCCAGTTCTTCGACGCCCCGGTCGGCCTGATGTTCACCATCGACACGCTGCTGGAGCAAGGCAGCTGGCTGGACTACGGCATGTTCGTGCAAAACGTCATGCTGGCCGCCAAGGCGCGCGGCCTGGACACCTGCCCGCAAGCGGCCTTCGTGCAGTTTCACCGCATCATCCGCGAAGAACTGGGGCTGGCCGACAACGAAACCTTTGTATGCGGCATGGCCCTCGGTTACGCCAATCCGGAAGCGCCGGAAAACGCCCTGAAAACCGAGCGCGCCCCGCTGGCCGAGTGGGTTCGGTTCAAGGACTGAGTCGGCTGGCCGGGGATTCCGGAAAACGGGGAAAGCAGCTCAAATGCTACGGTAAGCCGGAAAAAACGGCCAAATTCGAAATTTCTCCGCCACCCAAACGCCGGTTAGCGCTCCGCCGTCTCCCGCCCCCTCGGGAAAGGCCGGAACATGCTTCTATTTGAAGCCCTTCTTCCGTTCTGCGAGTTGCGTTGCGAGGGTGTTGGTGCGGATGGCCCGAACTTGTCTGCGTAGTTCCTCGGGGTCAAGGTCCAAATCACCTGCAGGATAAAGGTTGGGCAGGAGCGAACCGAGGGCGTGCATGGGAAAGCCGACGCGGACCTTGCCTCTTGGCGAGTCAGAGACGAGAAACCCTTCAAGGACAAGTGTGTTTAGCACGTCTCGTGCAGTCCTCTCGGCGAGGCCAGTGATCCGACCCGCTTCCATGCGTTCAATTTCACCATTGCTGAAGGCGTGGATAAAGAGATATGCGGATTCGGGTTTGAGGTCGAAACGCACCTTCTGGAAGTAGTTTTCGGCGCGGAACTTGAAGTTATCAAGTGAGAACATCCGGGCCATGAAGGTAGCTTGATCGACGGCTGTCCGCATGGCGTATTCGCAAAACTCGGCCAATCGCTTTTCGGAAAGGTTTCCGCGACCATCCAGATCGCCCATTCGTGGCTGATCTGCGCCGGCCAGCTTGGCTTTGTAATCCTCGGATGTCTTTGCAAAACCTCGTGACATTGACCAGAGGCATGTGCCATTTACGCCGCACTGGCGGAGCATTGCGTCTATGGCGATCCGAGCTACACGACCGTTGCCATCAAGGAATGGGTGAATCCAAGCGAGGCGATGATGAGCCGCGAAGGCGGAAAGAACGCCATTGAGCTTTCTGATTCCACCTTTCGGAGCCCATTCGAGCAGCATGCCGTAGCGTTGCGCGAAGCGATCAAGAAATCGATCAAGGGTATCCGCCTTCGGAGGGACATGAATACCGACCTGCACGTCTCGCTCGCGGATTTTCCCTGGCGCCATGTAGCTACCGTCCTTGAGCTTGAGCATTTCCTTCGGCAAATGTTCGCAAAAGATCTGATGGACTTCGAGCAGGAAGGGGATCAGCGTATCCGTCGAAAGCGACTGAGACCTCGCCCACCGATCTGCTTCGATATGGGCAAATGCGAGGGTCTGCAAGTCTCGCTGAGCCATTTGTTCCTTGGTCTCGAACAGTGCTTTCTCGATGTCTAGTGGAAGGGTGCGGTGCCCCTCGATCAAGTTCGAGTAGTAGCAGTTCATTCCCGCAACAAGCTCGGCAAGGCTTTTGGCAGTTGCGGGAACCAGGGAAGCGTCCAAGCATGCGGATGCCTCAGACAGTTCGTGAGCAAGTCCAATCAAGAGATGGTAGAGAGGACGAGACTCGTCGATGACAAGCGGCTCCATCTGAGCAGGGTCATCGTAAAACTCAAACATAATCGCCACCTCAATTTGCCGATGTTATTGCCGATTATAGTTCCTAAATGATCATATAGTTAGTGTTAAACTAAGCAATATATTTGCCGATGTGTATGCCGAAGTTTACGCCGAACTCTTAGAGCTAAGTTAGCTACGTTTTTCTGGAGTCTGGTTAGCGCTCCGCCATCTCCTGCCAGCCGGAGAGATAACAATGCTCCCGCTCGTGGCTGTCTTCGCTGCCGTAACGCGGATCGCACCCTCGGGAAAACGCACCGGAAAGCGCTAGGGGGCCACATGCACACCCCGTTTATTGCAAATCGAAAGTTTGTGTTTCGATTTGCAATACCAGCGGAAACACCCTGCCTATTCAACCAAACCGTTCCAAGGAAGCAAAAGTGACCTGAGGCATTTCATCTTTAAAAGTCAAAACGTCTCTGACCCTGCAGAACAATGAAGTTTTCGACCAGGCGGGGATCAGCCCCCAGCTACCGACCACCAGATCAAGCCCGCCCCCCGCCCCAAGGCGCAGGAACGGCCCCAGCGCCCGCGGAAAAACCTCGTGCGCCCACCGTGGCTGATTGTGGCGCCCGATATGCCAGGCGCTTTCGAGTTCGGCCTGACTTGGGGGGATGTAGCGTGTGCACATGGGGAGAAACTACCATGCTGCTGACTCGAAATCGACCCTGCCTTTTCACCCTGTCGCCCAGGCTTCCTGCAGCCACCAGCCACTTTGCAAATTCGCCCGGCCATGCTTCCATCCTGTTTGGAGGAGATCCCGTGAAGACAATCCAATGCACAGAGAACAAGCCATGAAGACCGCAATACTGGGTGCCGGCGCAGTCGGCTGTTTTTATGGTGGAATGCTCGCTCGCGCCGGGCGGGAAGTGGTCCTGATCGGCCGCGCTGCGCATGTAGACGCAATTCGTTGCGGCGGCTTGCGCATGCAAACGCAAAGTTTTGACGAACGGGTGCCGGTTGCCGCCAGCACCGATGCCGCTGCTGTCGCTGGTGCAAAGCTGGTACTTTGCTGTGTCAAATCAAACGACACCTTGCAGGCAGCCAAAGACATGGCGCCGCATCTCGAGCCTGACGCGATCGTGTTGAGCCTGCAAAACGGCTACGACAACGCCGAACGCCTCCAGCAATCCCTCGGCCGCCCGGTATATCCGGCCGTCGTCTATGTCGCCACCGAAATGGCCGGCCCCGGACATCTACGCCATCACGGCCGCGGCGAACTGGTCATTGCGCCATTTGCCGGGAGTTCGGAGCTTGTCGCCGAATTTGCCCTCGCTGGCGTCCCGGTCAGCATCTCCGACGATGTCGCCGGCCAACTCTGGGCAAAACTGGTGATCAATTGCGTCTACAACGGACTCTCCGCGATAACGCAAATGCCCTACGGACAGATTGTCGTCGCCGATGGCATGCGAGAAGTCATCGACGACGTCGTCACTGAATGCCTGGCAGTAGCCAAGGCCGAGGGGGTGAGCGTGCAGGATGACATCCGTTCCGCCGTCGCCGGCATTGCGCAATCAATGGCCACGCAAATTTCTTCAACGGCTCACGATGTCGCCCGTGGCCGGCGAAGTGAAATCGACTACATCAATGGCTATGTCGCGCGCCGGGCGGCAATTCATGGCATCCGGACACCGGTGAATCGCACCATCCTTGCTCTGGTGAAGCTACTTGAACAGGCTAGCTCAGAATCAGAATCGCGCAGTTAAAGCCGGCGACACCGGCTGGAACTCGGCCTAAGCCGACATTCAGATACATGGTCGCCTAAGTCGGGAATGCCGCAGATAGCTGTCGTAGAAATTGCAAGCCGTACGGTCAAGATTTCGCCGAGATAATGACGTTTGAATTCCGCCCGTCAGCGCGATACCGAAAAATGATATTTCCAATGCGGTCACTAAAAGATCGGAACTTTGATTGCTCCCCTGGCAACGCAAACGCCATTCTTAATTGCGTAACATTCAACAAAGTGATCGCCATTAAATGATGACGTCTCAATTCTCTGAGCTTTCCCTTCATCGTCATGAATCTGGCCGCGAATTTGGTCCTTTTCTTCGGCAACTGGGCCGATATTTAGAACCTTCCACTTTAGATCAAACGGACCTTTGACATTGATGTTTTCAACAAAGAACCTTAGTCGCCGCTGCTTCGGAATCTGAAAACCCAGGTTTGCTCTTCTCATCAAAGCGCGGAGGAATGAAGATTCATTTTGGACCTCACAGTTAATTGTCAAGTCATATCGAATATCAACCGGATACTGGTCTTCAATGAATTCTTCAGTATCCCGAAAGGTTGATATAAATGACTTGGCAACTGCCTCTGCAATAACAGGTTTGGGGAAATCCCTTCCAAAGACTCTCTTCCATTTCTTGTGAGAATTCGTCTCATCTTCTAAAGCCTCAACACAACGGCGAAGAGCCTTTTTTGCCTTGGGGTGAAATGCTCCCTTCTTGACGACAAGTTGATTACTTCCTGGTGCACGCCATTGAGTTTGACTCTCGTCTTGAGATACGAGAAAGGCAAAAAAATCTCGGACCATGTACTTGTAAAGTCCGTATGATCCTGAATCATAGTCTTTCGTCTGATTCAAGAAGTTATAGCAAAAGGTATCAATTAGGAGTCCCCCCATATTTACGCCTTGGGTGTTTTTCCACGACCTTACCATCTTGCACAATCGCTTGAGAGTTCGGTTTGTGTTCTTATTCAACTCGGTGATTGCATCAATCTCCTTGATAGGCTTGGTCGTCTTCCATCTTCCGCCATTGTTGGAGTCCGCATAAATGTAATCGCCATTCGTATCCAAAAACACTGGCAGAAGCTCAACCTCGAATCGCCTAAATGGAATACACACGACCTGCCCATCACCAGATATCTCTTTCCATTTGTAAAGCTCTTTGAGAACACGCTTGACTTCTTGAAGCAGCGCCGATTGCCCGTTACTTTCATAGGCGTTAAATCGCTGGTAAACCTCATATGGCAATACGAACGCCATGTCGAGGTCGCTGATCCCGTGAATTGCCGTTTGCCTCCCATAAGAGCCAACTTGACGGCTATTTGCCGTCTTTGAATCGCTATTCCAATAGTATTGATTTAGGCATTGAGTTATATCGTTGTAAGCCTTCGAAATCTCATCTGAATTTTGAACAGATATAATAGATCTGAAGCGCTTAAAGAGATCTGCGCTCATATCAATGGCACCAAATTTTGGAAATCGTAGGAATTACGAAATAAATCCCTGCCGCAGCCAAAAAAATTATTGCGAAATGAGCTGATAGTGGAACTTTGTCCCGCATAAAATTGAAATGCTTTTGCTCATCAATCCAATCAATTTGATGCTGCCAGAAGAATTTAATGTGGGCATACCAGTCGCTCAAGAAAATCTGCTTAGTGATCGCCAAGTTGTAGAATTCATTCTCAATTTTCTCTAGCTCGCCATGCTCAGCAGTGAAATCGTGGCTAGAACTGGCTTGAACCTTGTAATAGAGTGATTTCAGCCTATTAAATAGCTTTAGGATTTCAACAGCAGCTTTGACGTAATTGTCCTTCTTGTCGTTATAGAAAGAGATGTAGAGGCCGCCAACACCGAGAATCGTGATTGCGGCTGACAGGATTTTGTTGTTAGCAATGTCGTCAATAAAAAGCGCAAATACGCCAACCGCCAGAGACAGTATGCCAATCCAGCCTGGTGCCTTTTCAACGATATCGTAGGTTGCGAAGTGTTTTTTCGCGCCAAATCCCACGTTGTAACCCGTCTCGGCAATCATTTTTAGAAGAGTGTTCTTGTCCATGCCAGTCCCTGATAAATATCTTCTAACGCCAGAGGCTTCTGTGTCATGCGAAGCCTCAAATCCATGGGGCGCGATGGACTGTAATTCTATGGCATTCAATGCCGTACAGAATGAAAGCACAGGGGAATATTTTTTGGTTGGTGATAATCCTCTCGTCAGGCCCCCAACCTGCTGCGGGACACCGTTTTGGGATACCCAACTGTTCCAATCGCTAGGCTTTCGGATGGGCACGGCTTGAGTCGAACTGCAGTTCGCGGTTGAGCTGTTTCGTCACCAAATATCCGCTCTGAGTTGGCACTATGCGTTGGCAGATTTGCATAGCTGACGTTCAGCTACGCAATACCTGAATGGTCCGCAATATAAGTGAGAGCAGCCGTTGGTAGACGCGGCCATCAACGTCTGAAATGGCCGACAACCAGTCCTCTGGGCAGCCTTCCACCCAAATGCTACGGTCGGCCCGAAAAAACGGCCAAAATCGAAATTCCTCCCGCCACCAAATGAAATCCCCGCCGCAGCGGGGATGACTTTGGATGGCCCAACCCGGTTCAGCGCGGGAAGTACATCTTCGCCTTGTCGAGTTTGTAGGTCCACGGAAGGTTGGCATTCTTCCAGCCGTTGACGGC